>JAPDPQ010000004.1 GCA_034506395.1 candidate division KSB1 bacterium
TGCCCTCATCCTGGTAATGAAAGGCAAAGGCGACCAGGTCTGGTCGATGGGCTTTACGGCGCTGGACCAATTTTCTGGCAAAGCGGGTCTTGCCGATGCCGCCCACGCCATGGAGCACGATGGGCGTGCGATCGAACAGTTTTGGCAGCGTGGCGGCCAAATCCGCCCTTCGGCCGATAAATAGGTCCTTTTCCTCCTCCAGCTCGGCCAGATCTTGATTGACGAACAGCTTTTCCGCCACGGGAACGGATTTCAGCGGCTGATCAGCGGTCCAGTCCACCAGCGGCAGTTCCTGGTTCAAATAGAGATTGGGGATGAGCCATTGCAACGGCGCATATTTGTTCTGTTTTTTCATCTCGTCATTAAACGGCTCGGAGCGGATATATTCCACCGCCCCCTGGAACGATTCCAGCACGGTCTTGCGGTCGGCCAATCGCTTGTAAAAATGAGCGGTGAAGGCTGTGGCATAAGCATCGACAATGGACATGCCCATGGCGACCACGCCAGGGATGCCCTTTTGCAGCAGGCTGGCGGCCACGCCCGCAAAATTGCCCTGGCTGGTCTTGCACGACGAGAGCACCACCAGCGGGATCTTATGGCCTGGTTTCAATAGCGCCGTGGCAAATGCTGCGCCGTCCGTCTCCTCCATGGTGAGCGTGAGATCGTCCTCCAGAAGCAGCGTGCCGATGCCCGTTTTCTCATCGTAATTGCCATGGCCGCTGAAGTGCAGGATGTGGTAATCGTTGCGATCGATCTTCTGGCGCAGGGCGAACAGCGAGCCGTTCTCCGTGAAATCGATCTGCACCTGCCCCGACTTTTTCAATTCGGCGAACGATTTCAGAATGCTCAACTCTTCGTCCTCGTAATTCAGGCGGTAACGCTGGGGCAGGTCCAGCGGCGCACTGATCATCACCAAAATTTTGAGTGGCGCTCGGAGCGCAGGAGCGGGCGGCCGCTCATCGGCGCAACTGGTTCGGGACAGAAACAACTGCGGCACTCGATACAGTTCGTGGCCCGAATGGGGATCGATGGCCAGTCCCCAGGGCAGGTTCAAAATGGCGCTGTCGGGATGGCAGAGATTGATGTGATAAAACTCCCCAGTTTTTTTGATGGCGGCGAGCACGGCCATCAACTCCTGGTTTTGAGCCACAAGGGCGGAGAGATTCTGCTGCAGGTTAAAAAAAGTTTTGACCGAGAGCGATTTTCCCTGCTCAATAAAGTGAATGATCTGCTGAAAATTGTCTTTCAGGGATTGGATTTGTTTTTTGTTCAAATCCAGATTGATTTTTTGGGTGATGATCATGGATGCTCCACAGGGTTATCATTCATGTCCTTCCGAAGTTGAGGTCATTGCGAGCGAAGCGAAGCAATCTCTTTACTTGCTGTGATTCAATGGATTGCTTCGGCAAAAAACGCCTCGCAATGACGGCAAAACGGGTAATCAATGAATTTTCGGGTGAACACATATTACTACAAGATTCCTGCCTGCGCAGGAATGACAATGGGGTTCCTGCATTCGCAGGAATGACAAGAAAACGGAATGTCATGCCTGCGAAGGCAGGCATCCCATGATCAGCGGGACTGAATCAAGGATTCCTGCATTCGCAGGAATGACAATGGGGTTCCTGCATTCGCAGGAATGACATGGTTTCATGAACCCCAGCTTTAAAGCTGGGGTTTAAAATACCGTGTTACCACCGCATCGGGCTTGAGCTCGCCCTTGATTTTGATCTTGTTCATCTCGCCGCAATCGGGACAATACACCTCCAGCTCGGACACGATCTGATCCGTGCCTTCGATGACATCGACCATCACAGGGAATTCGTGCTTCGGATTTTTATAGCAGACCGCCATGACGGTTTTTCTGACGATATTCTTAGGCTTTGGCATGATTCGACTCTCCTTGAGATATTAGAGATCTCCAAAAAGGGATGGATTGTCATTTCGAGCAGAGCGAGAAATCTGGTTAGCTCATTGGAGTCATAAAATATACAGATTTCTCACTCCACTTCGTTTCGTTCGAAATGAACGCTTTATTCTCATTTTGCAAAAGCCTACTAGAGTTTAATCCTTCGGCATTTAAACAATAATAGGATTCCTCTCCGCCAATTGGCTGAGAGGAATGACATCGTTACTCATGTTACAGAACCTTAGACCATAAAAATGAAAATGACTCCGAAAATGACAAATGGTACGAAATAGCTGACCACCGAAAGGATAAATAGCGTTCGTTTGTAGCGCCAGAGCCGCTGGTGAACGGCTTTGATCTGCTGGGCTGATTGGGAATGGAATTGATATTTTCGGGGATAGATCACAAAGAACACCAATGCCAATGAGATGAGCCACAGCGCAAAGCCGATTTTGATCCAAAAGGTTTGATAGAACATCTGGAGCAGTTTGTCTAAATTGGGGATGGTCAGCGTTAACGAGATAGAGATCATGCCTGCGAGAAATTTGGCAGCGTCTTCTAATCGGTTCGGGGTCTCCTGTTGCATCTGGAAGCCGTACTCATGCCATTTCTCGGCATCGGGCATGGGGGGTTCGCCGAGGATTTTTTCGGGTTCCATGAGATTTGTTCTTTCTGTTTGTTTGACCATTTGATGCCCTTGGCCGTTTGCGGTCAGGCATCTTCGAAATAATTGACTGCGCAATATGAATTTGTCATGCCTGCGAATGCAGGCATCCCATGAGTAAAGGGGTTCAAACTGGGGATTCCTGCATTCGCAGGAATGACAAATGGGTTCCTGCATGCGCAGGAATGACAATGGGTTTCCTGCATGGGCAGGAATTCGAAATGTCACCCCTGCGGATGCAGGGGTCTCATTACGGCCAGCCTTCTGTCCAAGGATTCCTGCATGCGCAGGAATGACAAATGGGTTCCTGCATGCGCAGGAACGACAAGAAAACGGAATGTCATGCCTGCGAATGCAGGCATCCCATGGGTAAAGGGATTCAAAACAAGGATTCCTGCATTCGCAGGAATGACATTAATATGCCTTCGCAGGAATGACATTTTGAGTTCTGTGATTCTTTGAAAATTGGCTGATTTGCTTGTTGCTGCGAAAATATAGCCAATTTCAGTGCCGATTGCAAGCAATATTTTTTAATTAATTGTTATTGGCGGTTGGGAATAGCCTTTCTATCATGCAGAGAAACTTTTGATGTGCTGGACTCGGTTTAACACCGCCAGCATCTCGGCCACAATGGAGATAGCGATTTCGCCTGGACTTTCCGATGCGATGTTCAAACCGATAGGCGCAAATACCTTTTCAAGTTTTTCATCAGAGATGCCCTTGGCTTTCAAATTTTCCATGACTTGTTTGACTTTTTTGGGTGACCCCATCATCCCGATATAAGCTGCGGGGACATCGATGACAGCCGCTAATACCTCTTCGTCGTGGCTATGTTTCGGCGTCACGATGACAATCCAATCGTTCGGGCTGAAGCTAAGTTTTTGAATCGCGGACGCATAATCTTCGCACATCAATTCTGCGTCTTCAGGAAATATATTAGGGTCTAGTACTCCCTCTCTTTCATCGATCACGCGGATTTTCCAGCCGGCTTCGTGCGCAACGCGGGCCACTGCCCGGCCGACATGCCCGCCTCCGAAGATCGTAAGGATGCGATCTGGATAAATCGGCTCAAAAAACAGAGTCATAGAACCACCGCAAATCATTCCACCGACTTCTAAATTTTCCAGCTCAAATTTTTGCAGCAGGGGCTGTTTCGACTGAAGCACTCGTCGCGCCGTTTGAATGGCTTGTAGCTCGATATTTCCACCACCGACCGTGCCCTCAATTGATCCATCTGGAAAAACTAATCCTTTGGCACCTGCCTTTCTCGGAGTGGCCCCTGCAGAATCAACCACAGTGACGATACAGAATGTTCTTCCTTGCTTTTTGAGCTGAGCAATTCTCTCAACAAGATCACCCATCGGTCCTCCTCTGAAAGTAATAGTTTGTGTTCTAAGGAATCGTTCTCAAAATGAAATTCTACCGCTCTTTCCATTTTGTTTGACCATCTGACTGATCCACCAACTGGGTATTAGCGTCCATAAAGGATATTTCGTTTTCTGAGACCAGTGAAGCGGTCAGTAACCATGCTTAATTTGTTATAGGCTTATGACAAACTGGTATTCCTATCAATTCTCATTCGCTTTGGTCGATGTTAAAATGCAGATGCAGGTAGTTTTAGTTTGAGTCCCACTACTTATTGGATGCCTGCCTTCGCAGGCATGACATTGGATTTGTCATTCCTGCGAATGCAGGAATCTTTAATTGTACCGCTTTGGCCATAGGATGCCTGCATGCGCAGGCATGACATTGGATTTGTCACTCCTGCGAATGCAGGAATCTATGATTGCACTGCTTTGGCCATGGGATGCCTGCATGCGCAGGCATGACATTGGATTTGTCACTCCTGGGAATGCAGGAATCTTTGATTGTACCGCTTTGGCCATAGGATGCCTGCATGCGCAGGCATGACATTGGATTTGTCATTCCTGCAAATGCAGGAATCTTTGATTGTATCGCTTTGATCATGGGATGCCTGCATTCGCAGGCATGACATTGGGGTCTGTCATTCCTGCGAATGCAGGAATCTATGATTGCACCGCTTTGGCCATGGGATGCCTGCCTTCGCAGGCATGACATTGCATTTGTCATTCCTGCAAATGCAGGAATCTTTGACTGTACCGCTTTGGCCATGGGATGCCTGCCTTCGCAGGCTGACATTGGATTTGTCACTCCTGGGAATGCAGGAATCTATGATTGCACCGCTTTGGCCATGGGATGCCTGCCTTCGCAGGCATGACATTGGATTTGTCACTCCTGGGAATGCAGGAATCTTTGACTGTACTGCTTTGGCCATGGGATGCCTGCCTTCGCAGGCATGACATTGAATTTGTCATTCCTGCGAATGCAGGAATCTTGTTCTACCTATCGATCAGTCAATTTAAAAAATCCAGGATATAAAATCAACCTCTTATTTGCAATATTTCTGATAGAGTTCGGGAGTATTGATATTGATCAGGATGCCGGGATCAGGTACTGCAACAGGCAGGATGAGATCTGATTGGGAATGGATCAAGAATTTCGCACCTTGGTCGAGAGGAACTCTTTTTAATTCTTCGCACAGTTCCTTTGGAAAGATCACAGGATGTCCGAAATGCCCATTATGAGCGGGAATGATAATCCGATGGGGAAAAGCGAAATGAGCTTCGGCGAGATGATGGTAGGTCTCTGGCCGAACCAAGGGATAATCGATTGGGCACATAAAAAAGCCGCTGACAGTAGAATCAATTGCATTCAACCCAATCCACAGCGATGAGATCATGCCCAATTGAGGCTGGGGATTAATCAAAATCTGACCAGAAGGATTTAATTCGACAACTTTTTGGTAAAGGACTTCATTGGTGACGATGACCAGGGGGTTCACTCGAATTGCAGAGAGGTGTTCTGCCAGGATTTTAAGAAAGCTTTTTCCATGACATGTCAAAAAAGGCTTTGGTCCGAATTGGGCCAGACGTTTTCCTTCACCGGCGGCGAGTACAATAGCAGCCAATTTGTGGGGAGAAGCCTCAGCCGAGCTGATCCTCTCCCCTTCCGAAACAGATTCATACCAAGCGGCAACTCGCGAGTTACTCCTCATCGCTATTGATCGGCTCATAATTGATATCGAAAAAAGTCACCTTGTCCACAGGCGCGCCCCAGGAATCTTTTCTGAGTGCCACTTTAAGGATCGCCCTCTTATCCGCAAAGATCATGACTTGCTCATCTCTGGGCAGAATCTTATAGGCCTTCTCCTGCCATCCAGTTGATGCATAGTAGAGCGCTTTGATTTTATAGATGCCTGGCTGAAGCGAAAGCCGATAATGGTAATCGCTGGTGATATTGGTGATTTCCTCATTGGGGAGCACCAAGAACCTATCATTGATGAATAAATCGAGGTGATTTTTATAACTGGTCCTGGTGTCTGCTACATTCAAAATATTGACCACGAGATTAACTGGCTGTCTTTTTGCGACAGCTTCTGGTAAAGGGGCAGCGGGTTTGATGCGGAGATAAGCGTCGCCGCTGTTGATCCGCTGCTGTGGAGCGCAGCTCAAAAATCTTATAATTGCGAGAGCCGCTATCATGAAGATCAAATTTTTGATAGCTTTCATCATCGACCTCCAAAGAAAATGAACTAATAAATGCGATTGACTTTGCTAACAATTCAGACGATCGTTTGCTCATCAAGTTTACAGTTCTTTTTATTGATTCGAAGACCGCAAACTATCGCACTTATTGGCAACGCTACCGAGGAATCTGCCCCTTGTTCCAGTGTTTCAGCCAATCGCTCTTTTTACTCCGCTGCTTTAAAAATTCCTACTACCACGGTCTTATCGTTCCCGCCCATGCTGGTCATCATTCCAAATGGCCGATTGGGATCCATCTTAATCTGCGAACCATCTGCTTGTCCAGTCAACTGATGCAGCAGATCGACGGCCTGGCGAACCCCTGTGCCACCAGTGTAATGTCCAAAACCGATCAAGCCGCCCGTGGTATTGGTGGGCAGCTCGCCATCAAAGTTGCTGCGGCCCTCGGTTACAAATGCTGCTCCTTCTCCATAACCGACGAAGCCACAGGCCTCCAACATCAACAAACCAGTGATGGAGAAACAATCGTGCACCTCAAGTGTCCCGATATGTTTCGGTGATAAACCACACATCTCATAGGCTTTTTTGACTGCATTCATAGTGGTGGAGAGCTTGGTCAAATCTTCGGGTGGTTGAGTAATATTTCCCTCGCTCTGACCATAGCCAACGATTTCGATCGCTTTGGACTTAGGAATTCCGATTTTCTTCAATCCTTCCTCTGAAGCTACAATTAATGCCGATGCGCCGTCCGAAACTTTGGAACAATCATACACATTGAGATTGGGCAAAAAGGTTTTGGGATTGGGCGGCGTCATGCCTGTGGCGAATAGGTCTTCAATGGTGTTATGATATTCCTGGGCTTTGGGATTTTTGCGGGCGTTCTCGATGGCCTGTTTGTACCATAGTGCCATGGCTTTTCGGACATAATCGTGGCCGAATTTTTGGAAGCAAGCTGCCGCTCGCTCATCGAACTTTGAAGGAAAGAAATAGGCATGCCCCTGTTTCCGTTCGCTCGCATAATGTCCCGCACCTGCCAAAATGTCAGCGCCGTAGATTGCTTTGACAGAATTCTGGACTTCAGTGCCGATGGTCAACACGACATCAGCTAAGTCTGCTAAAACGATCTTCATTGCTGTTACCCAGGCCAATCCCCCAGAGCCGCAAGCGCCCTCCACGCGGGTGCATGGTTTGTACAATAAAGAAGGATGGATATCTGGAATTAGAGCAGCCAGATGCCCCTGCTTGACGAATCGCGCGGCCATAAAATTACTGATCACCGCTTCGTCGATCACATCGGGATCGCTGATCTGGGCAATCACGCCCCGGCCCGCCTCATTGATATAATGCTCGATCCCTGGCATGGGCTTTTTGGGATTGAATTCTTTGCGGCCGGAACCAAAAGATATCGTGTTGTATCCTGCCGCTATATAAACCTTCTTTCTCAATTTTTTCATTGGCAGATCCTCCAGAATTATAAAAAATTCCAAAATCCAATTTCCATATAACAAATTGAAGAAGTTATTTAGTCATTCCGAACGGAGCGCAGCGGAGTGAGGAATTTCTATTTTCCCACCGCTCAAGAGATTCTTCCCTTCGCTCAGAATGACATGATAGTGATTTTTTAAAGCGAACTCATATGCATAGTTCAGATTTTAATCCCCAGATTTCCAACTAAGCCTAACACACAAATTTGAATGAATAAGCCATTAGGTCAGGAATTGAAATTTTAAAACTGACTTCTATTTGTGATTTTCGATTTTTTCAAATATATTCATTAATCGGTCCATACAAATGATAAAACCCATTGATCAACACCCCATTGACATCTTCAGGTTGCTGGGCAACACCAGAATTCACCAGATGCAGGCCAATCTCTTTGGAACGCTTCAAGTATTTGAGGGCCAATTCTGCGCCGAGAGTCTTCGATGCCTTTAATTGCTCAAAATGCTGGCGAATTTTATCTTGCTGTTTGGCGTCTTTCAGTAAGCTTTTCCATGGCTGCCAGCCCTCAGGATAAGCCCCGATCTTTTTGTTTATTTCACCAGTCCAACCAGCCTCATCAAGCATTTGGTATTTCCCCTCTTTAGGGCAGAACACAGCTACGGGACGGTTGTTCTCATATTTCAAGATACCATCTTTCTGGCTGCCATCAGCCCGCTGGCCGCCCAAAATTTTTCTGTTGTACAGATCATCGAGAAAATCATGATCCAATTTTTCATCAGGGATGTATTTGTCCATAATTTTTGAAATAAAATACATGACATCTACACCGACATAATCGATCAACTGGAAGATGCCCATGGGTCGCAGCAATAAATCCTGGCTAACCTTATTGACAATGTAAATCGCTTCGAACGGCTTAAAATCCTTTTGCAGCCGCTCCACCTCGGTGATGGCATGAAGCGCATCCCGGAGGAAATGCCCATTACCGATGAACCCCGCTACGTCGGCAGAAAGGAAAATCGTCTTTTTCAATCTTTTGGCGATTTCATAGCTCAGGTCAATGAGTTCTTTTTTAGTATCCTTGGCAGGAATTAGCTCCGCCAATCGCTGCACTGGGGGTGGATTGTAGAAATGAAATCCGATGATGCGACCACCGAGCTTAGCACCATCATTGAGCAGATGAATAGGGATCGAGGAAGTATTGCTGAAGAAAAAGGTATCGTTGCTGCATAATTCATTGAGTTGGCTAAAGACCTTGAGTTTCACATCGATATTTTCGACAATGGCTTCAAATACCAGGTGCGAATTTTTCGCCATGCTCAACTCGGTCCCGACCCGCACCATGGCCATAAGGTCCTCGAGGAATTGATCGATGATGTCAAAATTTTCCACCAGATTGGGTCGATCGGCATAGAGATCCCGCAACATGACCGCAGATTTTTCGGCCGTTTTCAATGCCTGGGATTTGAGGTATTGGAGCAGCCCGTCCAATGCATCGTCATTCGCATCGATCAAATTGAGCCGAAATTTTTTGCCCTTGTTTTCGGGCTTCAGCTTGAGAAATGCCATTTCCTGAGCCAATAATAGCGCAATGCCGCTGCCCATTTTTCCCGCCGCACCGATGATGGAGACATTGGTCAATCGTTCGTCAAGAGTCATAGATTTCCTCCCTGTTTAAAATCAAATGAACTCGTTATTACCTAAGCTGGATGAGCTAAAACCAAAAAATAAAAAATCATCTCCCACAGAAATGATTTCCCACAGAAATGGACTATGATTTTTTTCTGTGGGATTCCATTTCTGTGGTTTAAAAAGCTTTTATTCCAGGTGCATGAATTCAATTTATCGAATATCTATTACCTCAATTATCCAGTTATCGAATTACCCAAAACAGCTTCAAACGAATACCTTTTCCCATCAAACCGAATATGCCCTGCCCGAACTTGATCACCGTGATCAATGATGACCAGCCAGTTCCCCTCAATCGCGCGTTGGTATAATTTTCGTTTTGCTTCCATCACCTCGACAGGATAGAGATCCAAAGCCATCACATAAGTAATCGGCAGATGAAAACTCGACGGCAAAATGTCGCCAGGATAGACCGCCGTTTGTCCATTCGACTCGATGATGACCATCTGGTGATGCTTCGTATGTCCACCTGTTTTTTCGACTCGAATCTGCGGCAGGATTTGGGCATCGCCATCAATCAATTCAACCAGCCCGTGCTCCTCCAACGGCTGCAAGTTTTCTTTAAAATAAGTCGCTTTTGTCCGCTCATCCGGCTTATTGGCATCCTCCCATTCGCCCCGCTGAAAATAATATTTGGCATTGGGAAAAGTGGGGACGATTTTGCCGTCTGCATTGATTTTCGTTCCCGCTCCAATATGATCGAAATGGGCATGGGTGGCGATGACAATATCTATGTTTTCTGGCTTCAAACCAATTTCTGATAATGATCGCTCGATTGAATTGTCATTTTTAATATTGTAAATGAATCGCATTTTGTCAGAATATTTATTGCCCAATCCAGGATCGATCAGAACGTAATGCTCAGGCGTTTTAACCAGTATCGGATTGATCGTGATCTCATAGCGGTTCATGTCATCGGGTTGGACCACCTTTTCCCAGATCATTTTGGGAACGATGCCGAACAAGGCGCCGCAGTCGATAGAGAAGGCGCCGTCATAGAGGAAAAATAGCTGGCAATTGCCGATTTGAAGTGATTGGATCATCGTTCTACTCATTTGAATTTATCAAAAATGGGCTCAATGAAACGATTAATCAAACCAAATTATTTCTTGGACTCAGATGTTGTCCATTTTAAAAGTGGACAACATCTTTATGCTATTTTTTAAACAACTCTCTCGAAATCACCAGCCGCTGGATCTCCGACGTCCCCTCGCCGATCTCACATAGCCGTACATCCCGATAGATCCGCTCCAGCGGCGTGTCTTTGGTCAGGCCTTTTTCGCCAACGATCTGAATCGCCTGATGCGCCACTTTGGTGGCGATTTCCGAGGCATACAATTTGGCCATGGCCGATTCCACAATAAAATCCTTGTGCGCATCTTCTAGCCGAGCGGCGTAATAGATGAGATGGCGGGCGCATTGGATCTGGGTGTACATGTCGGCAATTTTCCACTGGATGGATTGATATGCCGAGAGTGGCTTGCCATCTAGCTGATGGGATTTGGCATAGTCGAAAGCGTAATCGTATGCTCCTTGGGCTAGCCCGAGCGCCATGGCGCCAATGGAAATTCGGCCGCCATCCAGAATAGTGAGAAATTGCTTGAACCCTTCGCCTTCTTTGCCAAGCAATTTATCGCCGGATAGCCGCATATTTTCGAACACCAGTTCATTGGTTACCGAGGCGCGCAAGCCCATTTTGTTCTCCTTCTTCGCAATGATAAATCCAGGTGTCCCTTTTTCCACGATAAATGAAGAGATCTTGCGCTGGGCCTCATCCTGTTCGGTTTTAGCTGTAATTATCGTCACATAAGCATGAGCAGCGCTTGTGATAAAGCACTTTCGACCATTGATAATCCAATCATCACCATCTCGGATTGCCGTCGTTTTCGTGGCCCCCGCGTCAGAACCAGCACCGGGCTCAGTCAGACCAAAAGCCCCTAGTTCATAACCCTTTGCCAAAATGGGGAGATATTTTTCTTTCTGAGCCTGATTCCCAAATAGGATAAATGGCATAGCGCCCAAAGAATTATGAGCAGCTATTGTGATGCCCGTTGAGCCGCACACCCGTGAAACTTCCTCCACAGCAATAATATAAGATACTGTGTCTAATCCAAGACCTCCGTATTCTTTGGGAATGACACAAGCAAACAGGCCAAAATCAGCGACTTTCTTCATCACGTCTTCGGGGAAAATGCCCTCGGTATCGAAACGATCAGCATGAGGGGCAATTTCGGATAAGCAGAATTCTCTCACTTTTTTCTGAAAAGCTAACTGTTTATCACTAAGCTCCATATTATTCTCCTTAAAATTGCAGGGCAAATTGCCAAATTGCCCTACACACAATACTCATTGTCAGTATGTAACTTCAAGACTTCCATCAACCCAATTATCGAGCAATGATGTCATTTTTTTTGATCATTTTAACAATTGATTTGCGATTACAATGCGTTGCACCTCGGAAGTGCCTTCATAAATCTCAGTCACCCGCTGATCTCTATACATCCGCTCTATCGGATATTCTTTCATATAACCATATCCACCATGGATTTGAAGCGCTTTATGGACAACACGGAATGCCATTTCAGAAGCAAACAATTTGGCCATAGAAGCCTCTTTAGAAACCCGCTGCTTTTGATCATAACGCCAGGCAGCATGATAAACCAAATATCGTGCAGCCTCAATTTCGGTGGCCATATCGGATAACATAAACTGAATCGCTTGAAATTGGCAAATCGGTCTGCCAAATTGTACTCGCTGTTTCGAATATTCAAGCGCTTGTTCAAATGCTGCCTCGGCGATGCCCAGAGCTTGAGCTGCGATCCCGATGCGGCTGTGATCCAGAGTGGCAAGGGCAATTTTGTAGCCCTGACCAGGTTCTCCAATAAGATTTTGTTTTGGAACGCGACAATCTTCTAAAATTACTTCCGCAGTGGATGAAGCTTTAAGCCCCATTTTATTTTCGATTTTTCCGATCCTAAAGCCTGGGAAATTTTTCTCTACCACAAAAGCGGAGATCCCCTTCGCCCCAGCTGATTTATCTGTTACGGCGAATACAATAAAAATATCAGCTATCCCACCATTGGTCACAAATTGTTTCCTGCCGTTTAAGCGATAATAATCGCCATTCAAATCGGCACTTGTTTTGATGCTCGCAGCATCAGAGCCAGCATTGGCCTCAGAAAGGCAAAAAGCCCCGATGCTCGAGCCGCTCGCCAATTTGGGAAGATAGGTTTTCTTCAATAATTCAGAACCGAAATCCAAAATTGGCAATTGGGCGGGCGAATTCGTCACAGAGAGCATTACCCCCACCGAGGCATCCGCTTTCGATACCTCCTCAATTGCCAATGCATAACATAATGTATCGAAACCTGCACCTCCATATTCAGAAGGGATGCAGATCCCACAATAACCAAGCTCTGCCAGCTCCTTAATTATTTCAACGTCCATCACGCCTTCTTGATCCGCCTTCTCTGCCAGTGGAGCCAATCTTTGCTTGGCAAAATCCCTGATTGAATCACGCACCATAATTTGCTCATCGGTCAAATTGAAATCCATAATCCCTCCGTCTAGATTTGCACAATGAAAATGAAATGGCGAGCCAATTGCTCGCCATCGGGTTTAAAAATCAAAACTGTCAATATCCCAAAAATATTCATATTCTATGTCCATTATTCCCTATTCTTGAATGAAAATTCGAATGGTCAATAATCCAACACCAGGAATCATGACTTTCAGGCGACTATCATTCTGAATATTCGGCGGGATTTGAAGCCTGGTATCAATCGTCTTTTCGATATAGCCCAATCCATGACAATGATCGCAGAACGGAAAAATTCCCCAGAAAACATCTGCGCATACGGGACATGCTTCCCTAACAGGAAGGCTAAGAGGGATCGTTACACCATTTTTTGCCTCATTTTCTGTGATTATCAACTCTAATTGATACTGCAACTTAGAAAATTTTGGAAAAAACAGCGAGTTTATGAATAGATCAAAATCAGGAGCAAAATTGAAGGGGCTCCATTCCTGCACGCTCTCGTTCCAAAAGCTGAGGCTTGATTTTCGAGCTGCTTCCTCCCGCTCTCGCCTGAGCTTTTCATCATAAGCCTTTCGCTTGCTCACAGTATTGATATGCTCATACGCTTCTGTTATCTTTCGAAACTCTGTTGAATCATTTGTTCCACAAACATCTGGATGGGAGCATCTCGCCAATCTTCGGTACGCTTTCTTTATCTCCTCCTGACTGCAATCAGGGGATACTCCCAAAATTTCATAATAATTTTTCGTCATTTGTCAATGCGCTAATTAATGCTGAACGAAAAATTGATATATTGAATTGAATATTGAATGCTGAGAAGGCTTATTTCGTATTTTCTGCATTATAATTTATCATTATTCAAATAAAAAATCAAGACAATTTTTTATAGAATTAGAACCGTTTTTCATCTGCTCTCAATTAGCAGAAATGATCTTAAAACGGGGCTGTAAGTTATTCTTCAACTCAAAGGAAATCAGATTAATCAGAAAAGGCTATTGTTTGGTGGTAAAGGAGAATGGGAGAAGTATTGAAGCATAATCTGAAGAAGTCAATATCTTAAAAAATTAGGGCTCCGCATTCAAAACGGAGCCCTAATTTCATTAATTATGAAACCGTAATGGGGATCTCTTTTGGTTTGACTTCCTCTTTCTTCGGCAGTGTAATCGTTAGCACTCCATCTTTGTAGGAAGCCTTCACCTTTTTATCTTCTACCTGAGTTGGCAGGGTGAAACTTCTCTGGAAGGTGCCATAACGACGCTCGAGTCGATGATAATTCTCAGTTTCCTCCTTTTTCTCTTCCTTCTTCTCACCTTTTATGGTCAATGTATTTTCAGAAATACTGATTTTAATATCATCTTTGTTAATTCCCGGTACCTCTGCGGTCAGCACAAAGTCATCTTTGGTTTCTTTAATATCCACCGAGGGATACCAAGCCAAAGTTGACTCTGCTACCTCCGAGGACGTGCCGAAGAAAGTGTCAAACATTCGATCCATTTCCCGTCTGAAACTGTCAATCTCGCTTAATGGTCTCCAACGGATAATCGCCATATTAAACACCTCCTTCATTTAAAGTTTTTACTGAGATCTATTTTATTTGCAAAAAATTCCCAATAGTTCAGATTCACTATGACACCGAAATAGTGATCTCTTTCGGCTTCACTTCCTCTTTTTTGGGTAAATTAATTGTCAATATCCCATTTTTGAAGGAAGCCTTCACCTTTTCTCCTTCGATCGGCACAGGGAGGTAAAAACTCCTTTGAAACTTACCATAAGTCCTCTCGACTCTATGAAATCGCCGCTCTTCCATGCGGTCCGGTTCTTTTACTTCGCCAGAAATTGTCAGGGTTTCATCGGCCATGTTAATCTTCACATCTTCTGCCGAAACTCCTGGAAGCTCGGCATAGATAATGAATTCATCTTTTGTCTCTTCGATGTCAACTAATGGATAACAATCGCAAATCCCTTCGCTGTTTTCTTCAACCGTTCGATAAAACTTTTGAAGCCTGCGATCCATCTCCTCTCTTAAATTGCGAAACTCATCTAATGGTCTCCATCTTACGACTGGCATAACTTTTTCCTCCTCGTTATTGTTTGGGATTTTTTTAATTTTCTACTCACCCATCTACAAACACTGTGCCAATTACTAAATACGATTTTTATTGTTTAATTTTGCAATAGTTAGTTAGTCACAAGATAAAGGTAGACCAAATTGGAAGGGTTCGGAAAATATTTCATAAGAGCGTCATTATGGCAGACTGTTTATTCGTTTTGACAAGGATCAGCGGGAGCAAAAGTTTTCGTGAATCATTGCAATGTATAGTCAGCCCTATAAGCATTGCCACTAGCACACTTGGCATTTTTTAGATCATTCAAAATTTGGAATCAAATAGATCTGAAAAAATTGAAAAGAGATGGCTAAACATGGAGATTATTTGAAGGTTAAATGATCTTCATGATTGAATGTATTTGCCGACCAATAATCGGATTAGCTGCTCTTCAAGTTCAGCAACAAGAAGGATCAAATTCTTATAAACAGGATTAATTGACAGTGGATCTCAGCATGAAAAAATAATCAAGTTTTATTATTTGGATTAAAAATCAGACTTGTAATGCATCTTTATGCTTCAAAATTCAATCTTGTCTCAAAAATGCTTAAGCATTTATAAATGTTATTCAAGTATCTTGCTATTGGCGTTTTGGCTTTTTGACAAGTTCAAACAATCGAGCATCCACAAATATCTTGAACAAATCACCATCCACCTTTCCATCGTTCACTTCCCATTGGATAATTTCCAATGCTTTTTCTACTGGAACAGCGCGTTTGTAAGGTCGATCCCAGGCGGTAAGGGCGTCAAATATATCTGCAATGGTCATAATTTTGGATTCGATTGGGATTTGCTCATCCACCCAACCATGGGGATAACCGCTGCCATCTAATTTTTCATGATGTGCCCCTGCAATCAAAGGAACCCGTTTCAGCTCCGAAGTCCAAGGAATTTTCTGCAGAAAATTAAAGGTGTGGGTGACATGCGATTCGATTTCCTTGCGTTCTTCCCGACTCAAGCTGCCCTTTGGGATTGAAAGAACTTCGATCTCTTTCGAGGTTAATAGTTTTAAAGGGGTGCCGTTATCATTGAAAACAATCGAACCAATTTGCTGAAGCATTTCAAAGCCAGATTGATTGAGCACTGTTGGCTCGTTCACTTCGCAAATGATTTGAAAATACCGATCCAATTGCATGATTCGTTCTCTGGTCTCGCGATCCAATGCTGAGATCAGCGCCAGTGCTTTCTGTCGCTCTTCCTTCAACAGATAAATGATTTTTTCCCTGGAGACCCTTAATTCAGTCGCCTGTTTGATGATCTTAAACCGATTTTTTACTGCATCTAATTCGTGCGGAAATAGCTTTTTGGCTTTTACGAGCACGTCCTCCCTGACTCCGATTTTCCCAAAATCGTGCAAGAGCGCTGCGTAATGAATTTGCTGAATATCCTGCCGCGAAAAGCGAATTTCTTTGAATTTTCCAGAATCGACTCTGTCGACTTTCTCCGCCAAAGCTACTGATAAAGTTGCTACTCGCTCGGAATGACCGAATGTCGAGGGATCTCGCTGTTCAATGGCATGAACTGACGCTCGAACAAAACCCTCGAACAAGCGCTTAATCTCCTCGTAAAGACGAGTGTTTTCAATGGAGATCGCGGCTTGACTGGCTAAAGAGCATGCAAGGTCGACGCACTTGTCATCAAATGGAATGACTTCCTGTTCGATGACGCTAATATCTGTTAATTTTGCCTCCCAATGACGTTTACGATTGATTAATTGCAGCACACCGATGATTTCATCTTTATGGGTTTTCATGGGGATGACTAGCATCGATTTGGTTCGATAGCCAATGGTTTGATCAAAGCTCTTATTATGCGCAAACTTTGCATCGGCAGGTAAATCGTAAACATCGGGAATATTGAGCACCTCGTTGTTCAAAGCAACGTATCCTGCGACGCTTTGTCGTTCAATTGGCATCACTTTCTCTTGAAACGCAATATCAACCGAATCATTATGGGCTAATTTGAATCGCAATTGCTTATTTGCAAAGTAATCGGCTTCGTTCTCGGGGATGTGTTCGATGGTTTCTACTAAATAGAGGCTGCCAGCATCTGCATGGGTAATTTCGCGGCTTTTCTTCAAAATCATTTCCAGGAGTATATCTGGATTCCGTTCAGCCGACAATGCAATTCCAATGTCGTAAAGCTGCCGGAGTTCTTGATTTTGCGATTTTAGCGTTTCCTTCAGTCGATTGGCTTCGATCTTGCTGAGCAGCAGCTTGCGCGCATTTAATAGCGCCATTTCTAATTGTTCTATTTTGAACGGTGAGGTAAGGATATTAAAGCCAGCAAATCCATTTTGCAGGGCTCTGTCCTCTAATAAATGAAATGCACTCTCGCCCAAGCCAATGAAATAGCAATTTTGAAAGTGATTGCCCTGAGGCAAATCGAGCCATCTATTCTTCTGATTGATGAGCCATTGCGCTTCTGCAATAAGAATAAAGTTGGAATAGTGTTGCAATAATTGGCTCAGATCGTGTAAGCTGCTAACAGAAATTTTATGAAATTGCGGGCCGATCTGCTGAATGGTCGCTTGGATGATGGGGGGCTCATTTTCAGCTAAACAAATCAACGCTGTCGGTTCTTGATGCATGCTCGATCTCCAGAGTAGCTTTTTCTGCCTTCATCCGTCAGAGATTTGCATTTCATTCCCATCAAGAATCCCTGACGACTAATCGCAAGCAAAAAGTAGTTAGCTTAATGAAAAATATAGCAACTTTGGAATAGAATAGCAAGCATTTTTTATCATTCAGCCTCTCAATCTATGTTAATTAATTACGAGATGGTGGTCATTCTTTTTGCTTGACAAAGTGGTTTTATTTAAATATATTTACCAGTTCAAAAAGCTGAGTCATAATTCAACAGTCATCAAAATGAACAGGTATAAGCAATGAGAAAATTTATTTCAATTCTGTTATCCATCCTAATCATTCTCATTTTAAATCATTGTGGGAGCAAAAAAGAAGGAGATTCTGCAAAAGATTTCAAAGGGAATTTCGATCCCAACCAACCAGAATACGGCGGCACGCTAATTCGGGCGCTCAGCGGTGAGCCTGTTTCATTACAACCGCTCTATGGTTATAGCGATGGGGCTTCCTGCGAAGTCATCATTCATTTGTTTCCTCCTTTAGTTCGAATGCTGGAAGATCCAGATAATCCTGGTCATGCCAAATTAACTCCTGTTCTGGCAGAAAGCTGGGAATTCTCAAAAGACGGCAAAGAATTGACCTTTAAGCTTCGCGAGGGGGTTCGCTGGGAGGATGGCGTTGAGGTGACCACGGAGGATGTGTTGTTCACCTATCTCAAAGCGATCGATCCCACCACTAAAACAATCGTGCATTATGCATTCAGTCGTATTGATACCGTTGTCGCGCTCGATCGATATCGATTTAAAGCATTTTATAAAGAGCCGTTCGTTTACGCTGTTTATCGCTGGGATATCGGATTATTACCAAAACATATTTTAGAAGGGAAAGACATCAATACCGACGCCTTTAATCATCATCCTGTCGGATATGGCATGTACAAATTTCATAGCTGGACCACAAATGAGCAGATCATTATCGAAGCGAATGAGAATAGCTACTGGGGTCGCCCCTATTTGGATCGCATGATTTTCCGAATTATTCCAGAGGCAGCCGTTCAAATCCTGGAGCTCAAAGCCGGTCACCTCGATCTGGTGACAAGACTCCACACCACTCAATTTACGCGTGATTTGGTAGGACCTGAGGTAGAGAGATTAGTGAACAAATTTGTTTATCCTGACAATTTCATGTACGGACTCGTGTTCAATTTAAAGATTCCGCTATTTCAGGATAAGCGGATCCGACAAGCAATCAATTATGCCATTGATAAGCAGAGCCTTATCCAAGGGGTCCAGCAAGGGATGGGACGACCGTGCGATGGCCCAATCCCCCCAGAATCGTGGGCATACAATCCCAACATCAAAAAATATCCTTATGACCCAGATAAGGCGCGTCAATTATTAGCTGAAGCAGGTTGGTATGACGCTAATGGCGATGGAATTGTTGAAAAAAATGGTGAGCCCTTGCAATTCACCATGTTATGCATGCAAAATGAGGCGGTCCAGCAGATCGTAACCATCGTTCAGCAGCATCTGAAAGAAATTGGGATTGCAATGAAAATCAAAGTGGTCGAATGGAGCGTCTATTTAAATACATTTATTGCCAAAAGAAATTTTGATATGTGTGTCACTCGTGGTGGTCTAGCTGTTCTGGATCCTGATTTGACATTTGAATTCCATTCGAGCCAAATTCACGATACCGAATACAACTGGGCGACCTATATCAATCCCGAGTTGGATAAGCTGCTGGAAGAAGCATTGAGGACTTTCGATCAGGAAAAGCGGAAGCAATACTTTTGGAAGGCACAGGAGATTCTCTCCGAAGATTTGCCCGTCATTTATCTATTTTTAAGGGATAGCTTCATCGCTACCAGTAAACGCGTTCAGGGAGTAAAACCTTACCCTGCTCCGTTGGGCTTTGATTATAATTTAGATTGGTGGTGGATTCCAAAAGTATATCAGCGCTGAGGGATTTTGGCAGATTGCCCATAAGAATGCCGTTTGCGAAAATTGAATTGACCACAAATCCCAATAGCCGTTGAGCATCATAATCAATTTGAAATCGCACCCAATATCCAGAATTCCTGACCAAAACCCAGGGCTGCATATATCCTGGGTTTGCTCTATTTAATCCTGCATAGGTTCGTTTCATGAATTTGTATTATTGTATGAAATCAAGAAGCCCTATTTTTGCTTTAATGATCTATTTTTTGTTGAGGCCATGCATTTCGAATGCTCAGTTTGTTAGGTTCCATTCGAAGGCATTTGCTTATTCAATCGGTGGACAATTGAGCCTGGATATTTATAAATCTTATGCGCCATTTTATATTCATCTTGAGCGTAATAAAAAACCGACAATATGGAGAAAAGGCGAGGAACTCGAAATATACACCAATCTAAGTCAGCGGTTGTTATTACCTCGCTATCTCTTGATTCAATTTACCGCCTATCCGCTCGCAACCCTAAGCAGCTATCTTGAGACCGATCGCTATCGCTATTATCAGCGGTTCAATTTGCTCTCGGATGTCAATCTGATCCGATCGATTGGTGCTGGTTACGAGGAGCCTTATGCAATTTCCATTTTGTTGGGGAATATTCTATTCCTGGTTTATCAGGATAGCAGTTCTCAAAAATTGAAACAATCAGGCTCTGCTCTGGCTGGTTTCCTTGTTTCAACTGGGGGGCATCAGATTTACAATAACATTAATATGGCTGATCGATGGTATCAACCGGAATTGATTCTTACCGGGAATATTCAAGAAAACAAGAGAAAAAAGCTGACATGGAATTTTCGTCTTGGGATAAAGTTGCATCAGAATAGCTTTTTTAACCATGAGATTACGATGGCCATCGAACGTAGCCATTCTGATTATAAAGCCAATGGATGGTCTTTGGTTCGAAACAGCATATTCAAGTTGTACACCAATGTTCCGATCAATCATGGCAACGACCACGAAGCCTTGCCTCGACATTTAATCCTATTTGGCAAAAAATTTCCAATAGCAATTTCCCGCTATAAAATATTTGGCACTTTTAGTATTGGTGCTAAATGGGAACGAATCAGAAAATTCGACCACCTGTTAAGAGAATTTGAACCGAACTCTGTGAAAGTAATCACTTGGATCGTTCAGCCCAATTTAGAATTTTGAATTGAGGCGAACTGAACATTCCCGCGCTAATCTTTTTTGTTAGCTCGAATAAAATTTGTTTTAATTATTGATCATCGTTCCAGCCAGCTAAATAGAGCTAATAAACGTGCAGGACCGATCAAGGTGGAGAATATTATTAGATGATATCAGGCTGATTATCTCTATGAGCTTATCGGCTTCCAATTGAGCGATCTTGCTGAGATCGCTCGCTGAATCATTTCTCGAAGCTCTTGAGCAGCAAATGGCTTAATCAGGATATCGAAAGCACCTTTGGCCTTTGCTTCTCGGACAACTGCATTGGTGCCATAACCAGTAATGACGATACAAATGATATTAGGATCATATTTTTTTACAGCACCAAGCACATCCATCCCCGAAATTTGGGACATCTTCAAATCTATCAGCACCAAATCATATCGCTTATCATGCAGCTTTGCCAGGCCGATAATGCCGTTGGGCGCTTCGTCGACTTCAAAGCCTTCCTTTTCTAACGTCTGTCTGCATGCTTTGCGAATGACTTCTTCATCGTCTATTATCAAAATGTCAGGTTTTTTCATCATAGCACATCTTTTTTACTAAATTGTCCGCATATGGTCTTTTGGTTTCCAAATTGAACTTATTTCTAATGATCGAGTTTCATATTTCTCGAATATAATTTAGCTTTGAGACCTCGACAATGCCGCTTTCAAAGAAAAACTTGTTCATTTCGCGACTCTCGCTGCTCGTTGCGCTAGCGATGGTCATTCAAATTATTGGGTTGCCACAGCCTGTCACTGGACCGTTGATCAATCTGATCTTGTTCATAACCGCGACATCATTAAATTGGATGGCGGGTTGCCTATTGGGAAGCCTTACCCCTCTAATGGCGCTTATCAGAGGTCAAATCCCCACGGTCTTGGGAATTCTGGTCCCATTTATTGCCACGGCCAATGTCATTCTGGTCTCAGTTTATTGCTTGTTCCACCTCTTTTTAACCAGATTCTCCCGCCTGTCCAGCAGCTTAACACTTGCTATTGCTATTATTCTCGCGGCGATCAGCAAATACTTATTTTTTGTCATTACGCTAAAATTTATTTTGCCGCTTATTTTCCATTATCGCATTCCAGAGCCAATTGCATTTATATTTATGACGCCACAATTGGTGACTGCTCTCATTGGGGGCGCGTTGTTCTATTTTCTTATGACTATTCTTTCAAAATCGGGCTATTTGATCCACCGCGATTAAGCCCAATCTCGTGAATTGGCGTATCCCGCTCCAGAAGACGCATCTCAATGGTATCGTATTTCAATCAATTCTTGCCAGACGTTTTATTTTCTTGCCTATTGGATCTGATCAATTAGATTTATGGCAGGTAAAATCCAAGATGGTCAACATACTTATTCAGGCGAATAAAAAAATCGGATGTTTGATGAGGACCTAATGAACCAGTGCATTAAACATCCGATTTTCGATCAACAATAGAAGAGAGGGCAAGCTTTATTTTGATCAAATTAAATTGTCATGACTGCGTGTATTTTCGGACGAGAGCCAGCAGTTCATCAGATTTGAGTGGCTTCTGCAAATAGTCCTTCACTGGGACAGCGCTAGTATCGAACACTTGCGCAGCGGCACTGGCAAAAGATGACAGAATAACCACTGGCACCTTGATATTAAGATTTGCAAGGTTCTCAGCCAATTTCACACCAGTATCCACCTCTTCCATCATCACATCGAGCAGGATAAAATCTGGCTTTTGGTCTCTGATCATGTTCAAACCAGTGGCTCCATCCTCAGCTTCCAGGACTTGATAATTATGAGCCTCTAATACGACTCTCGCTTGTTCTCGAAAATCTATATCATCATCGATAATGAGAATTTTTTTCATGTCCGTTCCTTGCCTCCTAAAAATTGATGTTCTTTGAGAATCTCCATCAAAGCTTTTTGGATAATTCAAACATTAAAATAAAGCCGAATTAAGGTATTGAGACTTTACTAAGTCATGGTTACGATCATCTCTTCATTACTGCTTGAATTAAAATTCGCTTTTTTTCGCTTCGAGCGAAAAAAGAAATCTGTAAATCCAACAATCAAAAACAACCGCGTTCCTCACTTCGTTCGGAATGACATTATTAATTCAGATGTAATGATTTTTGTTCAGGCACTAATTAGAGCTTCAAATTCATCACGGAATTTGGTTATCATGGTATGGATTGCCATACCGCCAGCATCTCCCAGTGGGCATAATGTTGCCCCGCTGATCGTCTTGCAAAGGCTCAAAATTTGGTCGATATATTCTGAATTTCCGTTGCCAGTCAGGAGCTCCCTGAGCATCTGTTGGATTTTCTGTAGTCCCTCGCGACAAGGCACACATTGGCCACAAGATTCATGCACAAAAAAATTAATCGCAGCCTCTGCAACTTCAGGGATGGAGGTATCTTCGTCCATCACAATAATTCCACCCGATCCCAGCATCGTATTGGCTTTGATGCAGGAATCAAAGTCCATGGAGATATCGATTTCATCTGCTTTTAATATCGGGGCAGAAACACCACCAGGGATCACCGCTTTGATCTTTTTCCCATTTCTCACTCCTCCACCTGCATATTGGATCATATCTTTTAAATTTGTCCCCATGGGAAATTCGTAAACGCCAGGCCTATTCACATGTCCAGAAATCCCATAAAGCTTTGTACCTGACGCTTGAAACGTGCCCATCAATTTGAAGGTGCTAGCGCCCTGCTTCGCAATAAACGGCAGACAAGCCAAGGTTTCCACATTGTTCACAATAGTTGGGCAGCCATATAATCCAACATTAGCGGGGAACGGCGGACGAACGCGAGGTTGTCCTCTTTTGCCTTCTAAGGACTCGATTAAGGCGGTCTCCTCGCCGCAGATATAGGCCCCAGCACCTCGCATAACGATAATATCAAAATCGAAGTTTTTTCCTAAAATGTTTTTGCCGAGGTAGTTTGCCTCTCGCGCATTTTGAATGGCGCGCTCCAAAATCTCTGCGATCCATTTGAATTCTCCCCGGATATAGATGAATCCGAGGTCCGCCCGAATCGCATAGCCAGCTATGGTCATTCCTTCGATCAATAGCAGCGGATCATGTTCCATAATCACGCGGTCTTTAAAGGTTCCGGGCTCTCCTTCATCTGCGTTACAGATCAGATAGAATGGACGATCCTTCTCCTTCGGAAGAAAACCCCATTTAAAACCGGTAGGAAACCCAGCTCCCCCGCGGCCTCGAAGAAATGATTTTTTGACTTCTTCGACAAAATCTTGAGGGCTCTTTTCTAATACTTTCTTGAGCCCAATATAGCCTCCATCCCGCTCATAATCCTCGACCTTTTCCATTCCATTGACACCGACATGACGGGTCAGAATTTTTTTCTCCTCAATCATCGCCATTTGCCTCGCGCTATTTTAATGACTTTAAAATCGCATCAACTTTTTTGGCATCGAGATTCTCGTAGTATTGATCATTGATCATCATGACTGGGGCAGTGCCGCAAGAGCCGAGACATTCTACCAAAGAGAGCGTGAATTTCCCATCGCTGGTTGTTTCACCAACCTTTATTTTTAATTTTTTCGATAGATGCTCAATGATGTGTTTTGCCCCTAATAGCGAACATGACACATTTCGACAAACCTGAATGTGGTATTTGCCCACGGGCTGAAGTTTGAACATGGTATAAAAAGTCAATACGCCATAGATTTTGTTTGAGGTAGTTCGGAGTATTCTCGCTAATTGCGGAATAGTCTCTGGGGGCACCCACCCAAAATGATCTTGTATCATGTGTAATGCTGGCAGCATGGCCGAATTTCT
Organism: candidate division KSB1 bacterium; assembly: GCA_034506395.1. Taxonomy (NCBI): domain Bacteria; kingdom Pseudomonadati; species Candidatus Zhuqueibacterota bacterium. Next base: position 24,454 of record JAPDPQ010000004.1, read on the forward strand.
CTGCGGAAATTTTGCTGCCAACTCTTCTATCTTTTTTATCATCTGATCGCTCAATACATATTCAGATGCTTCAGTTGGGTATGGGGAGGGCGATACAGACATGTGGTACACCTCCATCTTTTATATTAACTGCTTTTTTTCGATTGATCTAAAAAATTTTTGTCAACGACTTGCAATCTTTCATCAACTCACAACTGCATCAGTTCGAAAATTTGTAGAAAAATTACATGCATTTTTCTTTTTGAATCTTTCACCATCCGACGGATGGGAAAAAGCATGCCGAATTAATGGAATTCAAGAATTTCTACCTTGCCTGTGTCGAGGTGGTAAAATGCCCCGACAATTTTCAACTCGCTTTTATTCAGCTTTGAAGAAATAACCAATGATTGATTTAGCCGTTCCATCTCTTTTTTTACATTGATTTTTGCCGCCTCATCGATCAGCGATTGGCCGTTACCATGAGCATGATGAACAGCGGGCTTGATGGCCTCAATGAGCACACCAATAGAACCTTCCCCAGACAAATTTTTCTCGATCGATTCCACGCTTGCCGTGACTGCCCCACAGCGGCTATGGCCCAGAACCATGATCAGCGGAACTCCCAGTTCGATGACGCCAAATTCGATGCTGCCTAAAACAGCATGATCGATCACCTGCCCGGCGCTGCGAATTACGAATAAATCGCCCAACCCCTGATCGAAAATCAATTCTGGCGGTACTCGTGAATCGACGCAGCCCAGAATGATGGCGAACGGCTGCTGTCCTTTCGTAATCTCGAGGCGTCGGCTTTCGCTGCGATTAGGACCGATGGCTCTATTCGCAGCAAACCGTCTATTTCCTTCCAGCAAGCGATCTAATGCCTCGTCGGCAGCGATTTTTGATGTGGCGGTCATATTCAATTGTAACTCATGTTTGATATTATTCACATTTTACTTCTATTGATTCAACAATATCCAAAGCGGAATCCAGCATGCTCAAGTCCGAAAAAATTGTTCCATCTTTTCCCGCAGGATGGCCGTGCCCAATTTTTTTCAGCCAAACTGCTGATGGCTTGGTACCGATCTGCAATTCACCCTGCCAGACAACCGACGGTTGCCCCGATCCCATTTTACCGCCACTGTAATTTTGATCATTCTCTCTGGCAGCTTCTTTAAATGCATTATTGAAATCTTTTGAATGATTGATCTCCGCTTTGATGAGATACTTCCCTGGCTTCAGATCGACTGGGATTTGCCACTCTCTGGTGAAGCCAGCTTTGGGCGTTGCACCAGTGATCGTTGCCAGCTCAGAATTGGGATCGATCACTTTCTCCTTTGCTTTGTGCAAGTCGTGGCACCTGGCGCAAATTGACTGATCCATCAATCCACCAGCTTGATGCTGATGAACCCACACGGGCAGCGACGATGGTCGGCGAATCTCACCTTTTTTCTCCCCTGGCGAAGATCGCCAATCCTGGACGGCCGTGCGATAGGTAACATAGAGTGTGGTCAAATAATTGCCCTCACTGTCCTCCAGCCAGAACGCCATTTGTGGCTGGTTGGTCACCTTAATCAGACCCAAGATCCGAAACGAATGTTGCCAATGAGCTCCAGGCTTAACCGTAACGGAAATTTTCTGATTTTGCATGGCTTGGGCTTGGGCCGTTTCTTTTTGAATCGAAATCAATGACCAAATTAGCAAAAAGGTCGACAAGAAAACAATGGCTTTTCGAGACTTCAAAATTCTGCTCCTAATTTTAATGGCAATGAACCCAATTTGGTCGAAAAAGATTGAGCAACATCCGTTGAGCAAAAACAGCATTCCAAAAGCTCCGAGCTTTAGGAATGCTAACCTCCTAACATTCTATCCACCCCATGGCATCCTGGAATATTCATCCGTCAATTTATCTCGAAACTGCTTGAAATAGAGCTCATGCGTCTTTTCCCAATCGGACAGCATCTTCAGTGCATCTTTTGCCTTTTGATCGGTCACTGTATTTGCCATTCGATCATAGAATTCGCTCAGGTCTTTTTCAATCAGATAGGCGGTGTTAAACACCGTGACATCGGGAATCATTGAGCCTTCGATGGACTGCTCCAGCAGTTCTGATTGCGCCCGCTGTTTGAAATAATCCGATTCATCGAGCACCACATTTTGCACATGCTGCTGATCAATCTCGCCTTTGGCTTTCAGATCATTGAGGATGTCGCTAATAAATTTGATGTGCTTTTTTTCTTCCTCTATCAGCACTTTGAAGGCAGTGACCGCGGCGCCTGTGCCCAATCGTTCCAGCGACGTGCTAAAAAAACTCATGCCGGTTTTTTCCTGATTGAGGGCGTATTCAAAAATTTTGATCAGATTGTCTGTGATAGATTGCATAAGAAAACCCTAAATAAAATGGTAATTGCACTGCTTCCATCCATCAGCCGATGGATGGAAGCAGCTCTGAATTTTCATTATAGATGACCCTTGCGTCAAGTTAGGCAGCTTTCCTTTGCGGTCGTTTGTATAGCAAAGCAATCAAGAAACCCAATATCAAAAGTCCAGCAGCCACATAAAGGGCAATGCCTTTAAGCTGAGCGAAAACCAATGGGCCAACCACTCCCGCCACACTCCACGCCGTCAACATGGTGCCATACACTCGGCCAATATTCGCTGGACCAAAGGAGTCAGCCGCAAATGCTGGCATGGTCGCAAATCCGCCGCCATAACAGCTCAACAAGTAACAGGCAATCACAGCAAAAATGGTTGCCGAGCCAATTTTTGGTAGAAGGATATAAAGGATCGCCTGGGTCACGAACATGGTAAGAAATACAGTTTTTCTTCCAATGGCATCGGATAGCCAGGCCCAGAACAGTCTGCCAAGTCCGTTGAAGATCGAGGCAATAGCGACAATTGTCCCACCAGCCACCGCTAAGGCTTTTGGATCAGAAATTGTCTTTTTATAGATTTCCTGGGCCATCGGCGATAGCTGGGATAGTAAGCCCAAGCCGGCAGAAATATTCAACAATAGCATTGCCCATAACATCCACCATTGCGGGGTTGTGATCGCTTGGCCAATGGTGAATGAATCGGCAGCCGCGACAGTCTTGGCTGAGGGGGTGAAACCGGCTGGCAGCCAACCTTTGGGCGGATTCTTGTAAAATTGTGCTGCTCCAGTTACCAAGACCAAGAATATAATACCCCAGATGTAAAATGTTGAAGAAACGCCTGATTGTAGGACTTTTCCGGTGTCATCCAAAATTTGGTAATGGTTGATGAGCGCTGGCGCGATACGTCCCATAAAAAATGCTCCCAAACCGAAGCCCATCACAGCTAATCCGGTGACCAATCCCCTTTTGTCTGGAAACCAGCGAATCAAAGTCGCAATTGGAGTGACGTAACCAAATCCGTTGCCTAAACCTGCGATTAGTCCAAAACCGAGATATAGCAACCACAAATTCCCAATTTTGTCTCCATAGCCAGCCAGCAACGTTCCAAGCCCGAACAGGACACCACCAATCGTAGCAACCAAGCGCGGTCCCTTTCGATCGACCAAAATGCCTCCAAACGCAGCGGCCAAACCAATCACACCAATGCAGATCATGAAAGTAACTTGAGTTGCTGTCTCTCCCCAGCCGTGGGCTGCGATAAGCGGTTTTTTATAGACCGACCAGGCGTAAACAGTACCGAGACACAGTTGCATGATAACAGCAGCAATCGCAATAATCCAACGTTTGCTTTCAAGTTTCTCACTGCTCATACTTTCTTCCTTCTCAATTGTTCGTTAATTAGCTGACCGGTCACAATGTGTGATCGGTCAGTGTGTTAAAAATCTGATTTGAATTTTATATCTTTTCAATCGACACCGCCGCCACTTTATATTCTGGGATCTTGGCAATCGGATCCAGCGCATCAATGGTCAAGATATTAGCAGCAGAATCGGCATAATGCCAGGGGATAAAGACGCTGCCTTTGAACGGCCGATTGGAAATGAGTGCCTTCAATTTAATTTCTCCCCGACGGCTTCGAACCCTAACCAATTCTCCGCCCTGGATGCCCAATCGCTCGGCATCTTTGGGATGAATCTCGATGTAATTCTCCGGCGCTTTTTCGTTCAGCACGTAAGAATTGCCGGACATTGTCGCCGTGTGATACTGATAGAGAATGCGTCCTGTGGAGAGGATGAATGGATACTCATCATCAGGCGATTCGGCCGGTTCCAGATGCTCGCAGACCGAGAATAATGCCAAGCCACGGACAAATTTTTCCTTATGCAGAATTGCTGTGCCAGGGTGATCCTCATTGGGACAAGGCCATTGAATCCCGCCTCGCTCCAAGCGTCTGTAAGAGATTCCGGCATATGAAGGGGTGCACTTCCGAATCTCCTCAAAGATTTGTTCCGGTGTCTCTGGTGACAAGTTGGGATATCCCATACGTTTTGCGAGTTCATGAAGAATTTGGTAATCCTGCCGCACCTCTCCGGGCGGCTCAATCGCCTTGCGCACCCGTTGGACACGTCGGCTGGTGTTGGTGATGGTGCCATCCTTCTCAGCAAACGCCGGCGCCGGAAAAACCACAGTTGCCTTCTGAGCCGTCTCGGTGAGCATAATATCCTGAACGATCAACAAGTCCAGCTTTTCGATGGCATGCTCGATGTGGTTCTTGTTGGGATCGGACAAGATGGGGTTCTCTCCCATAATGTAAATCGCCTTGACCTTGCCCTCATCGGCCGCATTGAACATCTCCACAACTGTCAAACCAATCTTGTCATCAAGATTCTCGACGCCCCAGAATTCCTCAAATTTCTTTCGCACATCTGGATTGGTCACTGGCTGATAGGCAGGAAACACATTCACCAAACCGCCCATATCGCAGGCGCCCTGGACATTGGACTGGCCACGCAGCGGATTGATGCCCGCGCCGTATTTGCCAATATTGCCAGTCAATAGTTGTAAGTTTACCAGCGACTTGACATTATTTGTCCCAGTAATATGCTGGGTAATGCCCATGCAATATAACAATGCAGCCTTATCCGCTTTAGCGTAATCAATTGCAGCTTTTCGGATTAGCTCTGCTGGCACGCCGGTAATCTTTTCGACTCTCTCTGGATCGTATTTCAATATGTTCTCTTTGAAGGCCTCATAATTTTCCGTGCGTGTTTGGATGTATTCTTTGTCCTCCAGCCCTTCAGTGATAATGACATTCATAATACCATTGATCAGGGCGATGTCGGTGCCGTTGCGGTGTTGCAGCCAGTAGGTGGCATGATCCACCAGATCGATCCGCCGCGGATCAGCAACAATCAATTTGGCCCCTTTTGCGACAGCCTGCTTCACATAATATCCAATGACTGGATGGTTTTCCGTGGTATTGGAACCAATGATGAAAAACATATCGGAGTCTTTGAATTCGCGCATGGAGTTGGTCATTGCGCCAGAGCCTAAGGTCGCAGCCAGACCGGCTACGGTGGCGCTGTGTCAGAGACGGGCGCAGTGATCGACATTATTGGTTTTGATCACCGCCCTCATAAATTTTTGAAAGATGTAATTCTCTTCGTTGGTGCACTTGGCTGAACACAATCCCGCGATGGCATTCGAGCCATACTTATTTTTGATCTCTAATAATTTGTTGGCGGTAAAGTCCAGCGCCTCATCCCAGGAGACTTCTTCCAATTTCCCATTCTTTCGAAGCAGTGGTTTGGTCAATCGATTGGCCGAGCTCACAAAATCGAGGCCAAAGCGGCCTTTCACACACAGCGAGCCTTCGTTGTCCGTATCCCCTTCAACTCCATAGACCCGCACAATTTGATTGTCCTTCACATGCAATTCCATTTGACACCCCACGCCGCAATAGGGGCAGGTGGTCTGGACCTTGGTCATCTCATAGCTGCGGCCCTTGCCAATGGCCTGCTTCTCTGTCAATGCACCTACCGGGCAAAGCTGGACGCATTCGCCGCACTGGACACAGCTTGATTGGCCCATGGGTTTATCATCATCGCAGACGACGACTGAATGATTGCTGCGCCAGCCCATTTCCAGCACCCGATTCACCACCACATTGTTGCAGCCCTTGATGCAGCGGAAACATTGGATACATTTATTGGGATCATAAACGATGCCTGGGCTGGATTCGTCAAGCGGCAACTTTTTATCATAAATTGGATAGGAAGGCGCTTCGATGCCAAGCAGATACGCCGCATCTTGTAATTCGCAGCGGCCATTTCGCTCACAAGAGATGCAATTGTGATGGCCATTGCTGAGCAATAATTCAACGATCATCCGACGCACCGCCAGTGTCCGTTCGGTGGTGGCATGAACCACCATATCTTCCTTCACTGGAACCGAACAGGCTGTCTGCAAGCCCTTCATCCCCTCAACTTCTACCACGCAAACTCGACAGAGCGATGCCTGACCAGTTTTTGGATGATAACATAAATGCGGGATTTTGATGCCATGCTGCAATGCTGCGTTCAGAATGGTTGTGCCTTTTGGAACAGTAATTTTTTTACCATCTATGGTCAAATTTACCAACGCTACTTCAGCCATCCCTTTTCTCCTATCAATATGGATCGAAAGTCGGTTAAACCTCTCCAGTGGTCACGTGCCTCACTTTTGCGAAATTTAGACTTTTGCAAAAAAACGACTCATTTGAAGCAAAATTGTCATATTTGCGAATACATGCACATCTTAATTTGTCAATTTAGGAATTAAAAAAGTCTTTTCGGCCTTAAGAATAACGATCATTTATTCAACATCTAATCGTTTTGGAAAAAATATAGGGTGACACTTCCGATAGTGATCTGTGCCCTTTGGCCTTACGTTCCCTCTAATGGCAGATAAACTTCAAATTGGCTGCCCTCATTTAATTTGCTTGTCACTTGAATATGGCCGTTATGTAGCTCAGCGATCCTTTTAGCGATACTGAGGCCCAAGCCTGTCCCTGGGATCTTATCTAACTCTTTTCGTTTGGAGCGATAGAACTCTTGGAAAATCTTTGGCAATTCTTCCTCAGAGATACCGTATCCAGTATCAATAATCCTTGTCACTAAAAAGCCGGTTTCGACATTTGTTTTGATGAAGATCTTGCCACCAATGCGATTATATTTGATAGCATTGCTGATCAAATTGGAAAAAAGATAAGTCAGGGCCTTCTTATCTCCTTTAATCAGCGGCAGATGATCAGAAAGTTCTAACTGAACATGCAGTTGTCGCTGCTGGGCTTCATTCTCCATAAAAGCCACAAGATCAGTAAGAATTGCATTGACGTCAACAGCCGCTGGTTGCTGAGTAATTTTGCCCGATTCGATGGAAGTGAGGCTCAGCAGATCTTCGACCAGGTTGCGGAGCATTTCCGCCTTTTCGCGCGAACGAGCTAAGTATTCGGTCATCTTCTCGGGTTTATCCTTTAAATAGCCCTTCAAGATGATCTCTAAGTATCCATCGATGGCGTTTATCGGGGCTTTCAGCTCGTGGGCAACGATCGACACCAGCTTCTGGAACTCAACCTTCATTCGTTCCAGCTTTTTCTCTTCAGAGATATCGCGCAAAATCAACGCCAGGCCAGCAATCTCATCCCGTTTTTCTCGAATTGGGCCGATCGTGACGGCGAAGATCTTCTCCGCTTGGGAATCAAAGATCACTTCCCTGGTGATGTACTTTTGATGCAAGAATATGCCTGAAACCAGACATTCTGCGATAAGTTGTTCTAATTCAGCGCAGTTTAGATTGCCCTGAATCGGAGTGCCAACTTTACATGGCGTTCTTAACTCCAGCAGCCGACAGGCCACGGGATTAATTAATGTGAGATGAGCGTTCTTATCGACGGCGATCAGCCCCTCCCCCATACAATTGATAATGGTCATCATGCGGGATTTTTGTGCTGCAAGCTTCAGCAAGCTTTTTTCCCGTTCCTTGCGAAGCTTTTCGGCGCGCAACAGCAGCTCTCGACGCTCCAACCCTTTTCGGACCACGTTGCGCAATTCTTCTGGGGAAAAGGGCTTCGGAATATAATCGTAAACTCCCTTTTTCAGCGTCTCTACGGCAGATTCAATGGTTGCAAATCCGGTTATAATAACGATGATGATATTTTCATCATAAGCCCGAATTTGTTCTAACACTTCACTACCGCTCATCTCGGGCATCATGAGGTCCAAGAGCACCAGGTCATAGCGCTTCTGCTTCAACATGGCAAGGCCGAGCTTGCCACTTTCTGCCGTATCAACGCTGTATCCCAGTGGCCTTAGAGTTTTTTCACAGGCTATTCGAATGATACTGTCATCGTCGATGACCAGAATCTTTGGATTTTCGCTCATCGCGTTGTTTAACTCGTCTGATCTCCCCCTCTTCGGGAGGCGGCTCATGCATTGAGCACTTCAAAATTTGCTGGTTTTCAAATTTAAGATCGCTCTGAGGATTTCAGCATGCTGCCAAAGGTTAAATAAGTGGCTTATAGTTAATGTGCAATTTTCTGAGCTGTTTCTTCTTTGCTCGCGAGCTTCTTCATCGCCAGAAGCGCCCTTACTTTTGGCATGACATCCTCAATCTTCACCGGTTTTTCGAGAGAAGACCAGGCCGGCAGAGTGGATTTTGCTCTTTCCAATAATATCCCATGCAAATCCATACGTGTCTGAGAATAGAACAACAATACCGGCGTTTGCCGGGCTTCATCATCCATCATCATCTTCTCTAAAAAATGCAATCCATCACTGCCGGCCTGAATATCTAAATCCACCATCACTAAATGCGGACGATCCTTTTTCAGCTTTTCAAACGCCTCGTCAGCGTTGAAACTCACCTGCACTTCAAAATTATTATTTTCTAAATTCGCCCGATGCACCTCGATAAATTCATCATTGTTATCAACCATAAGGATCTTTTTCGTATCCTTTGCTGAAGACTTCCGATCTTCGGACAAAAAAAAATTGCTTTTTTTGGCTAAGGCACTTCGAATCGCCAGCCGTAGATCTTCAGCACCGAATGATTCGAGATGGTAATAGAATATTTTCTCTTGACGGACCTTCGCTTCCAGTTCTTTTGAGTTCTCTTTAGTTTTGACGATGATCTTCACTCCAGGGTCGATATCGCGTAAAATGTGAATCGCTTGCTCGATGGGTATCCCTTTGATGTTGGCATCTAATACAATGACATCAAACCGAGCGTTTTGGGCGCGATTGATGGCGCTGCCTAAATCATGTTCAATGGCCAAGAGCAATTCATTTTTGTTAAACAAGCTGGAAATTTTTTCTGATTTCTTTTTGTTACTTGCAACGACCATCAAAACTTTTCCAGCCATGGAGCGATCGGACATTTTCTTTTCATCGAGAAATACACTTCATCTTTTGGATTAGAAGCGAAAATTGACAAACTTCATGCCATCACTTCAACCCAATTCTTATCAGTTTTAATGTTTGGCATTTTATAAAGTTATCTGGTTGGTCATGAAATGCAGCTTGATGCTTTCTAAAAGAACAGTTGAGGATTTTTACCACAGTTTTCTTCGGCAGCGATGATCAAACTGATTTATAATAGATTAGCTCTGGGGAAATATTCTACACTTTATTGCTCGATAATTGGGTATTTTAGATTAGATCGGAGTGGATTATCGCAGTCTTACTACTTATCGTTGATCTGATAGCGCCTGATTTTATCATAAAGTGTCTTTCGGTCAATCCCCAGCAACCGCGCAGTTTTGGAGCGATTCCCATCGGTGGCTTTCAATACATGGATGATATGCTCGCGTTCCAGCTCTTCGAGGCTTTTGATTTTGGGGCTGGTTAATTCTTGCTGATTGCCATCGAACCAGAGATGCGACGGGAGGCTGGTGATCGAGACCTCATCGCCGTCTTCAATCACCACAGCTCGCTCCACAACATTTTCGAGCTCTCGCACATTGCCAGGCCAATGGTAGCGAATGAAAATATCTTTTACCGCAGCACTAAATCCGCGCAACGCTTTTAATCGCCGCTGATTGTATTTTTCAAGAAAGTAATTTGCCAAAGGAATGATGTCTTCTTTTCGCTCGCGCAAGGGTGGCAAATGAATTGGGATCACACTAATACGATAAAACAAATCCTCGCGAAAAGTCCCTTCCTCGACTGCTTGGCGCAGATCCTTATTCGTCGCAGCGATCACACGGACATCGACCTTGATGGTCTCCGTCGATCCCACCCGGCGAATTTCGCGCTCCTGGATCGCCCGCAGGATCTTCGCTTGGATATTAAGAGATATATTTCCAATTTCATCAAAAAAGAAAGTTCCGCCATTCGCCAACTCGAAACTGCCATGCTTTGTGGCAATGGCTCCGGTAAAAGAGCCCTTTACATGTCCGAATAGCTCGCTTTCGAATAGGTTCTCCACCAATGAGCTGCAATCCATGGTGAGAAATGGCTTGTTCCGTCGCAAGCTGTGGAAATGGATTGCCCTGGCGATTAACTCCTTCCCAGTACCTGTCTCCCCGGTGATCAAAACCGTACTGTCAGTTGGCGCCACCTTTTGGACCAGCTCATATACTTCAATCATTCGCGGGCTCTCGCCGATAATCGTCTCCACCTGCCCTTCTCTGTCAAATTTCAGACGTCGCGCTCTAACATTTTGCAAAATCGTCCGCTTTTCTAAAATTTTGTCAAGCACATGGCGGATCGTCTCTAAAGAAAAAGGCTTCTGAATATAGTCATAGGCGCCGAATTTCATCGCCTCAACCGCAGTTTCCACCGTGCCATAGCCAGTAATGATCACAATATCCATGCGGGGGTTCATCGTCCGTATCTTTTTTAACAGATCGATTCCGCTGATTCCCGGTAATCTCAAATCAACAAAAGCTAAATCGAATTGACGGCTCTTAATCCTTTCCAAAGCCTGAGCCCCATTCTCAACAATCACCGCTATATGATCAGATTTAGCAAAAAATTTTTCAAAGGAAACTCGGATCGCCTCGTCATCGTCGACGACCAACACTTTTAAGTTTGATGAAACCATTGACTTTCCTGATCAGACGATTTTCGTTGCTCGTTAATCTTCCAAAAAAATCATTAATGCACTAAAAACTTTTCACATCGGTCTGAGTTGCTAAATTGGATCGTTCCAGAGCTGATGCCTAAACACGGTAAAATTTGATTCATTATTATGACGGCGAAATCAGAGTGACCCACAGATCGACGAAGAACTGAACGCCCCGTAACCTCGATATTTGCTTCGAAAGCTTCCCAGTTGACTAACTTTTCTGATATCCGATCCATTGATTTTGTTCTTTTATATGAAACGCAAAATAATCACTCTGATATATGGTTATTCGTTCTGATCATTTCTTCATTTTTCAGCATCGCTTATCGTTGTACTGGAAGATAGCGCTTCAACAATTCCTTTTTGAGAGCTACTCACTGCGGGTATCTTAATGGTAAACGTAGAACCTTCGTTGACTTTGCTTTTTACCGACATTCTGCCATGATGTTTTGTGACGATCCCGTAAGCGATTGATAGTCCAAGCCCCGTGCCCTCTCCCACTTCCTTGGTCGTAAAGAACGGGTCGAAGATCCGATCGATCAGCTCTTCAGGAATTCCACAGCCTGTGTCGGTGACGTCCACCACGACGAGATCGTTCTTTTTATCGTGCCGGGTGACAAGGGTCAATGTTCCAATTTCTTTCATGGCTTGGACCGCATTCAGGATGATATTCATAAAGACCTGTTGCATTTGGGACGGATCACCCAAAATCTGCGGCAAATTGGGATCGAAATCTTTAATGACTTCAATATTATGAAACAGCGCCTGTTTTTCCAGCAGAGATAACGTATTGTTCAAAACATCGTTCAGATTGACGTATTCGGACTTGCCTTCCTCCTGACGAGAAAACTGGAGCAGGCCTTTGACAATATCGCGGCAGCGCATGGTTTGTTTGATAACCTCCTGGAGATTCTCTCGATGCGGATCCTCTGGTTTTAGGTCTTCCAAGACCAAAGAACTCAGAACCAGAATTCCACCTAAGGGGTTATTGATTTCATGGGCAATCCCTGCTGCCATCTTGCCCAGCGATGCCAGACGTTGTGATTGGATGAGCGTGTTCTGCATGGCGGCCAATTCTTCGGTTCGTTCTTTGACTTTCTGCTCTAAGGTATTGGCCCATTGCTCGAGCTCAGCTCGCATTTTTCGCAAACTCGCCACCATTTTGTTAAATGACAGCGCCAATTGTCCAATTTCATCTTTGGATTTCACGCGAATGCGATGGTTGAGATCCCCTCTGGCAATGGCCTGGGTCACAGTCACCATTTCGCTCAATGGGCGGGTTATCGAACGGGTGATCAAGTAGCTGATCCCTACGATCATGAAAAATCCGATAGTGGCGACAATCATAAAAGTAAAGATCACTTTGTTTCTGATCGCCAGATACGCCTTTTCCAACAGCCCAACATAAAGGACGCCCACCGTGTTGCCGCTGAAATCTTTAATTGGCTCGTACTCACTAATGTACCAATCGTTCACTACGAAGGCGCGGCCGGTCCAACGCTCCCCTCGGCTTAATACAGCTTCAGCGACTTCAGCAGAAAGCCGTGTTCCAATTGCGCGCTCCCCACTCGATGTTCGGACGTTCGTTGAGATCCTTAGATCATTCAAAAAAATCGTAACCGTGCCGACATCCTTGCCCTGATATTTCTCGCCCTCGTACACCAAAGTCCACACTTGGTCAATGATCATAAAATTGCGATTAATGAGATGCCCACCATAGAGAACGCCGAGCAACTCTCCCCTATCGTTATAAAAAGGAGCTGCAGCCATCAGCACCAATCCTGAGGTGAGCTCTTTTAACATTGTAGGTCTAGCCTTTGGGGTATCGAGGATTTGAATTCGGGCTTGCTCTGCCAATTGTTCATTTTCATTTGCGAGCAATTGTTGGCTCAAAACTTCAGTCCCACTAACCACAGAGCCATTTAGTGCAGCTTTCACAAGCGGAATAACCGAGACATTATCTCCCAATCTATTTTGTTGAAAAAGCCGAAGCATTACTCGTCCTGAGCTGTCTGCAACTGAAAGAAAGTCCAAATTGCAATCTCGCTGAATTTGCTTGAGCCTAGAAATGAGGCGCGTGCGGTCATTTTGGTAAATCGTTTGTTGAATCGTATTCCCTGATGCCCCAATATAGATGGAGTTTTCCATCAATTTGAGTTGCTTTTCATAAACCATTCGCGCGGTGTTTAGGTCATGGTGGACTTTGCTCCTAGCTTGATTCATTAGCGTCTCGTTGACGATCAGCGAACCAATGAACGAAGTGATCAATCCACCCATGCCGAGAATAAATACATAAACAGAGATCAACCGGACCCGCAGCGAGAGATTTTGTAATATCGAAATCACGCTTTAATCCTTTTGCTTTGGCAAATAGACATGAAAACATGAGCCTTGATTTACGACGCTCTCTACCTCTAATTGCCCTCCGATTTCATCGACAATTTTTTTGCAAATTGGCAGTCCCAAGCCAGTACCACTGATATTTTTTGTGGACTCATCCCTCACTCGATAAAATTCTTCAAAAATCAGCTCCAACTTATCCTGTGGAATACCAATCCCAGTGTCTCGGACCGAGACAATCACATAATCAGGGTCGACCCGAGCGGTCAGATGAACCTCCCCAGGTCGTTTGTTGTATTTGATGGCGTTCACAATCAAATTCGAAAAGAGCATTCTCAGGCATTGTTCATGACCCTTCACCGCAGGTAAATCGTCTGAAATGTCGCCATGAATCATGACTTGCTGCTCTTTTGCTTGGTCTGAGTAACACAATACCAGATCATCAATGATCGGCTTCAATTTCACTGGTTCTAAGCATTGGACAAATTGCCCGCTTTCGATTTTTGCAATGGTCAACCAATCTTGAATGATCGCAATGAGCTCTTTTAAGCGAACAATTGACCGATCGATCCATTCGCGCTGGATAGTGTGTTTCTCGGGTGAATCTTCTAGATGTTTCAGAACTTCCAGATATTGATGGATGGCAACCAGAGGGGATTGTAGTTGATGGGAGACAAAGGTCAAGAAACGACGCTGCAAATGCTCCTTCTCCTGCTTCAAGCGTCGCGACTGTTCGGCCAACTCCGAGCGCTCTATTCCGCGTTTGATAATTAATCGCAATTCATCAGGAGTAAACGGTTTGGGCAGAAAATCATAGGCACCCGCTTTCATCGCATCCACCGCAGTGCCAATCGTCGCATATCCCGTGATCACCACGATACATATGTCAGGATCCACCTGATGAACCCGAGAAATGACCTCCATGCCACCAATTTTTGGCATCTTTAAATCCACCACTAGAAGATCTGGTCGCTGCCGATGAATAGCCGCTAACCCTTGCTCCCCATCCTCATAGGTTTCGACTAAATACCCTTCTTTATCAAGGATCTTAAAGCAAGATAATCGCATCACTGGATCATCGTCGATGACGATAATCCTTTTTTTTGTTTTTTCCATAATCCGCAGGCACTTGATGGAACACGATTCGACCAGCAGGAACTATCGAATTACCAGCCTCAGAAATAATTTCGAATTTTCCTTCAAAGATAGGAATCAATGATGCATTATTTGTTTAACAATTTTTTCACCATATCTAAAAATTTGGGGATATCCACTGGCTTGGTCAAATAATAATCGGGCATGATCATTTCAACTTCCCCAGCAGCCTTGGGAAATCTCGATAATGGGTCCTGCTGAATTGAGGAAACCATTAAGATGGGCAAATTTTTGTATTCCTCATATTCTTTTTGAAATTTAATCACCTGATTGATCAGATAGCCTTCATCAATGGTTTCCATCATAATGTCGAGTACGATCAAATCTGGTTTTTCTGATTTGATCATTTCGAGGCCTCGCTTGCCCGATTCAGCTTCGAGTACCTCATAATTGTGGCTCTTTAACAGTGTTCCAATTGAGATCCGAAAATCCTCGTCGTCGTCGATGATTAGTATTTTCTGCCTCTCTGACATCTCATGCTCCATTTTTGATGATCACCGGTTTTTAGAACAACCTCTGTATTGTCAGTTTATTTATCTTCCCATTCCTGCAGAAATGGACCAGTGCATCGGGCCTCGACTCAAATGCTGAACCGCTGTTGCGAAGAGCACTCTATTCATCTCCCCACTTCAATGACACCAGCATCCTCGCTAACTCGCGATCTTGAGCATTAACGCACCTTTTCTCACATGCGGCCATCGTATTGCGCGTATTACAATGATTGTTGCATTCGTCGGTGCCATATAGGTCCTGAATGGACTCAAATTTTCGATGCAACAGATGACGAAGCTTGGGAGTTAATACCGACGTCGTGCTCCCACAGGATCTATGTTCAAAAATAATGCAATTCGCGTCTGGGTGCCCTGGAATGACTTGCAGCCAAAGCACCCTTATGTCTTTATCCTGAATAAATTCATCGACGGTCTTCCAGATCTTTTTGCATGCACCGCATTGCTTGAACTTCTCGTTGGTCATTCAAATCCGTAGCTTTTATCACTTATACTTCTGCAAAATTGATTTTTTTATCGTTTCGGACGGATCGGAAAACTTATGGAATCTGCGCATTCCAGGCTATTGATAAAAGTTTTCACTTGCAATTGCAACGTAATGACAGATTCGAATATTTTGATGGGAAATCCTATTGCCAAATCAACCGTCCAATCTATGACTCATTTAAGCTAACCAATTCACTTGAAAAAGTCAAGCTATTTTTCAATTCTACTGCTTTTGGTAAAAATATGGAAGTCAAGCCGAATCGAAACGCCCTTCAAACCAGCGATCGACTTTTCAAAAATAGTGCATGGAACTTTCATTTGCACTCCAAATTTTAGCAATGCTTGCTGGCGATGTTTTTATAGTGAAAAAGTAGTTCGCTCTGCAAAATTGGTCTTTGAATAGAGCTTCTCTGTGACTTTGTGATTAGCAGAATGAACGAATAAATCGCACATTATGGACAACAGATCTAATTACTGTATTCGTTCATTCTTCAGCAATCTACAAAATTGAGTGATTCAAATGCTTTTCGTTCTCCATTTTCCAGTTATTTTGTGACTTCAAAGCTTCCCTGCAACCGAATGTCCTCGGAGGAGCTTCCGATTTGAACATCGAACTGACCTGGCTCTAAAACCCATTTCATATTGGCGTCCCAAAGCGATATATCATCTTTCGTGAGTTGGAAAGTAATCGTTATGTTTTCGCCAGGGTTAAGATGGACCCGCTGAAAGCCCCGCAATTCTTTAACAGGTCGAGCGACGCTGGCAACTGGATCGTGGATATAAAGCTGAGCCACTTCATCGCCTGCCATGGTTCCGACATTTTTAATATCAAATGAGATTTTTACCTGCCCGTCAGATCTCATTTTAGGTGGATCGATTTGTAGATTGCTATATTCAAAGTCGGTATAGCTTAAGCCAAATCCGAATGGAAACAGCGGTTTTCCGCTGAGGTCAACATAATCATAGCCTCGGCCTGTCGGCTTATGATTGTAATAAAGCGGCACCTGACCAACGTACTGTGGAAACGTGATGGGCAATTTTCCTCCGGGATTGTAATCTCCGAATAGGACATCGGCGATGGCGTTGCCACCATCCTCGCCTAAGTACCATGCCTCCACAATCGCCTGAACTTTGTCCTTCCAATTTTGCATGGTGACGGCACTTCCATTTATCAGCACAACAACAGTGGGAGTACCAGTATTTGCGACACTTGAAATCAAATCTTCTTGCATTCCCGGAAGGTCCAGTTTGGAGCGATCCATCCCTTCCCCTTCGACAATGCCGACGAACACGATCGCCGCATCGGCATTTTTAGCCGCTTGTACTGCCTCGGCAATGTCACGCCCATAGTCTGGCTGATAGTTCCAGCCCAGGCTGGCATAGGCACCCCCAGCATTTTCATAATACTCCATTTTAATGTCATATTGGCGATTCTTTTCGAGCGTAACATTCACCGTATTGGTCATTGGAGCACGGTCCCTCCAATACTCGATCAACAGTTTTCCGTCCAAAAACAGCCTGACACCATCATCTGTGGTCACGCCAATTTGATAATCGCCACTAGCTGGTGGCGTCAACTTACCGGTCCAGCGAACTGAAAATTGCTCGGCGTTGATGGCCGCATCTGGGGATTGACCACCCCAATCGAAATGAATTTCGGGGTCCACACGAACCAGCGCTGGCTTGCCAGTGAGATCCTTATTGTTGAAATATTCACCCAGTAAGCCATGCTCTCCTGGTTTGGCGCCAGTTGGGGTCAGATATTGTTCCCGGATCGTTGGCAGCGCAAGCACTTCAAGATGACAACCACGCTTATAGGTCACTTGGGTCGCGACATCCACTTTCGCCTTAATTCCTTCCAGCGGACTCACGGTTTTTATTCCAGAACCGCTATATCCGCCCAATTTCACCACATTAGCGAGCGGCCCAATGACAGCTATCGATTTAAGATCTTTTTTAAGCGGCAAAACTCGATTTTCGTTCTTTAATAACACAATGGCCTCTTGAGCTGCCCGACGCACCAATTGACGCCGCGATTCGGTATTAATGATCCTCTCGGCAGCATCGGGATCAACATAGGGATTTTCGAACAGACCGAGTTGAAATTTGACCGAGAGAACTCTGCGCACAGCTTGGTCGATCGTGCGTTCTGAAATCATCCCTTGTTTCACTGCTTCCAATAAAGGTTCACCAAAAATATAGGCACTAGGTAACTCGATATCCATGCCAGCCTCAATAGCTTGCTTTGCCGCTTCGGATTTGCTCGCTGCGGTCCGATGGAGATCGAATATGCCACCGACTGAACCATAGTCCGATACGACAAAACCAGAGAAGCCCCATTCCTCCCGCAAAATTTTGGTCAGTAGCCAAGGATTGGCCGAACATGGCAAGCCATCCAATGAGTTATAAGCTGCCATGACCGATCTCGCCTTCCCTTCTTGAAAACAAGCCTTGAATGCGGGAAAATAGATTTCTCTGAGCAGCCGCTCCGAAAAATGAACTGGGTTGCTATCGCGTCCGCCATCTCCAACATTGGCAGCATAATGCTTGGGGGTAGTTACAACGCCTGAATCCTCAAAACTTCTGCAAAAAGCAGCCCCCATTTTAGCAGTTAAATAAGGATCTTCACCATAGGTCTCTTCAACTCTGCCCCAGCGCACATCCCGAGCGATGTTCACCACTGGTGATAACACCTGGCGAATGCCGCGGCTTTTGGTCTCCGACGCAATCGCGCCCGCAACCAGCCGCATCAAATCGACATCCCATGTTGCTGCTAATGCGATCGCCTGAGGAAAGCTGGTAGCCCCCTTGGCAAGCAGGCCATGCAGCGCCTCATCGTGCATCAATATCGGGATTCCCAAACGCGTCTGCTCGACCGCCACTTTCTGAAGTTGATTATATTTTTCTGCCGCTTCTTTAGCAGAGTATGGCCGAAGCACCACCCCCACATTTCCGACTAGCTCTTTTATTTTCGCCTCTGCATTTTCAACATCCGAAATCACACATTGCAGTTGACCAATTTTTTCATCCAACGTCATCCGGCCTAATAAATCGTCTACTCGTTTTTGAATTGCTAACTTCGCATTTTTGTATGGGGGGATTTTTTCGTTGCTACAATTGAACAGTGTGCTTGAACAAAAGATAAACAGGATCATCAACCAGGCGAATAGGGCCCTTAAACTCATTTTGACCTCCTCCAATTTTTAATTTGGTCTGCTATGAATTTCTTATCATCGAACTCGCTTTTCAGGTTATTCTGCTCGCAACGAAAATCAATTTCATAGTAAGGAAAACCGGTATTCAAAGACTTTATTAGGAATTTTTGTATTATCTTCGGCGGACTTAACGCATCCAGGTGAATCCATAGACATAGGTGAAGCTTGACCAAGAGCCGCTTTATGAAGACATCATAAAAATCCCCCCAATGACATTGGTTAAAATATGTGCCAAGATTACAGGGAATAGCCTTTTTGTGTGCAAGTAAACCGTTGCGAAAATAATGCCTATCACAAAGGTATGCAGTAGCATGAAAGGAGACAAATGCCAAAAAGCGAAAGCAAGGCTTGTGATTATAACGAGCCATACAGGCTTCATCTTGTTCAATCTTGCCATCAGAAAGCCGCGAAAGTAGAACTCTTCTCCTACGCCAGCGGTGATAGCGCCGATCGTTGTCCAATAAACTAATGCCCATCGATAAAATGGCGGATGGTTGCTTGTTTGTTTGGCCATCTTGCCAAGAAATGCGAAACCCAGGTAGCCTTGAACGATGGCTATTATTGCACTCGAAACAATGGCAAGTCCAAGCCCATAAGCCACATCCAGCAGTGCTCTCTCCTTGGAAACGCCTATCATTTCTTTCATCGAGATGCCATATCGTCTTAGCTGAGTAAATGCAATGATGAACAGCATAACTTGCAATATTGACCAAAACAGTGGCGCTATAGCTAAACTTTCTTGACCTGCTAAAGCAGGATCATGCAATCGTATCATGAAAATAGCCCATACAGTGTAGCTCCCGAGAAACATCAGGACGATTGGTAAAACAAGCCAACCCCATCCGCCTTTTGGGGCTAGGAAGCGATGGGCTGTGTTATTTTCTGGCTGAGACTGATGCACGGTTTGAATCATCGTTTCCTACCCGATATTTTGTGTCAAAGCTCTTCTAATACTTTTTCGAAGCTGATTCATCTGAATCATCTTTGACCATGGTCGAAAAGCTGGAGATAAAATTCTTTCATCGCAGCTTCAATATGTTTGACGAGTTGGTTCTCGATCGATTTTTCGGCGAAAAGAATCGCATTTTTTATCGCTTTGGCTTTTGAACGCCCATGAGCTTTGACAACCAATTTTTCAAAGCCCAGTATTGGTGCACCTCCGTATTCCGTGTAATCCATTCGGCGTTTGATCTTTTTTAGCATCGGCGCAAGCATAGTCAGACCCAGCCTGGACAGTAAGCTTTTTTTCCACATCTTCTTCCCAGTTTTTACCGTCAGCTCCGCCATCCCTTCAAGGCACTTCAGAACGATGTTACCGATCATCCCCTCTGTTACGATGACATCAGCAATCCCGGTCATGATATCTTTTCCTTCGATGTTGCCTATAAAATTAAATTGAGGGTTCCTGCGCAATTCCTGATTGGTTTGAATGAGTGTTTCATTTCCCTTGGTCGCTTCTTCCCCGATATTTAATAAACCTAACCGAGGATTTTCGATGTCCATCACAGTTCGGGCATATTGAATCCCCATGATGGCAAAGCTGAGTAATTGGTTCACACTGCAATGTAAGGTCGCACCCACATCAAGCAAGATTGAAATTCCAGGATCGCTCTTTTTATTTTTCGCAACTGGAAGGATAGCTGCCAGTACCGCCCGTTCAATGCCTGGCAACCGAGGAATATATTTGGAGCATGACAAGATTGTTGCACCAGTATTTCCCGCACTCACCAACGCATCTCCATGGTTATCTCTAAGGAGTCTTGCTGCCACATTGATTGAGGCTTGTTCTTTTTCTGAAACAGCTTCTTTGGGCGAGTCATCCATAGAAATGACTTCTGAAGCATGAATGATTGACCAACTTTGGCTCTCAAGCTCTTGCGCTTCGATCAGAGGTCTTATCTGTCGCTGATTCCCAACTACGATGCAATGAAGGCTTTGACTTTCGCGACAAGCAAGGGCCGCCCCTTTAATAATTTCTTCCGGAGCATTATCCCCTCCCATTGCGTCCACAATAATTCGATTCATTCCAACTCCGATCAATTCTTTTTTTCCAAGACTCGTACAATTAATCAATCGAAATGCCTCAAAATATTAATAATTTTTTATTCAAAGTCAAGTTTTTTTTTATCAAGGCCGAATTGGTCATTTCGGTCTTCTTAGAGATCAATGCTGTCCATTAAGAATTGTCTAAAATCGAATCGACTACAGCCAAATTGGAGCAAATCATTGGCACAAATTTTGTCTCCATCATACCAAAATGAACCAAAAAGGGAACTTTATTATTTTGGAATGTATAATAACTTGCAAAAACTATCAGCAAAACTTGAATATCATTCGGAGGTACTGAACATGGAACAGACGACCATCTGCCACTATTGCAAAAAGGAGATTAAAGGACGACCTTTCATCCCAGTTCACAGCAATTTTACTTATCATTGGAAATGCTATATTGAGAAAATCAAAGATGAAAGAACACCTGCTGAAAATCTGGACGAAATCGATGAAGCAAAGGAAGATGATTCCGAATCTTTATAATCGCTCAATGATATCTTAAAAACAATAAAAAATTTTATGTCTGCGCAAGCCGGATTTTCTGCATTTAACGGGCTTAGCTATTCACCTGGGTTTAGATCAATCAATCGATTAGCTGACAACGCTATTTTCGATCCAATATTTATCTCAATGATTGATCACTGAAATAGCCTTTTAACGATCTACTGATTACAGACAATTTCTCAAACCATGATTCAAATAGCTTAAACGCTTTATGAAGCTTAATCATCATAGCAGGTATCGCCTTTTCACTGGTGGACAATCGTTCCCTTGAGCGGAAATTGCTCACTGATTTTATGTGCCAGTGGGGGGCGAAATTTCTCTTTCTTTTTAGCTAACAAATTTCGCCACCAGGAATTTGGAAATATGGCAAATTAATTTTTGTGGATTTGAAAATTCTACTTCAATCGCCTTCCAAATCAAATGATAACTCATACTCTCCATTTTTCGGCGTTATGCCAGCTCCAAAAAATCTTAGCTAGTTATCTGTATCATGCCATCTGCTTAGTGATTATGCCCATCAGCCTAACTATTTGACGGACGAAATGAAGCCATTTTGATCTTTAAGTTGCGTTTTAGCGTCAACCTAAGCAAATAAATAAAAGTTCTCATTCTGATATTCCATGTGTCAGTTAGCGGACGGAGCAGAAGATTGCTTTCGATAAATGCACCGATATTGAATAAATCATCAAAGGACTTTCCGTTTTTCGCCTGGCGATTGATCGCTTAGGGTGCTATTACGTTGACGCCAAAGGCCATTTGACGCATAGGCATCCATTAATAGCGCATTCATCAGAATTAAAAAGACTCATGTATCCTCGGGAGTGACGCTCACATGGCAGTAATTTGCACACTGAGCAAAGGTCTGCCTGGTATTCAAAATCAGAATCTCAGAGGAGTATAAAAAAGGAAAGCGGCCAAAAGTTATAATGGGAAGAAAGGAGGTAAAACCCAGAATAACCTTGACCGCTTTAGATTTATCACCTGGTCATTTAGACCGTGTTATTGGGAGGGTATCCTATGTTGTTTTGTAATTTCGATGTCTTATACTTTTAAAAGATTCTTAAGTTCCACTTCTCAAAAAAAATTTTTTAAAAATTTTTTCTTGGCCCTTGTTCCATACTTTTACTCAAAGGATCTCTTTTGGTTCATCATTTTTTATTGAATAATCTTCTAAGAGAAATTGGGACATTAAAGAACAAATCGAATACCCAATGCTCGAGCAATGCACCGCGTTCTCCAAAAACTGGAATAATATGAACGATGTTGGTGGCCCATCTTCCTGCCATTAACCGCGAAAGCGCTGGAAATTTAGCGACCATCTGAACAGGAAATCCCAAATAACCGATGTAGTGCCAAAAAGAAATGAGTGCAGCGATCCAATAATTTTTAAAGTCCCGTTCCTTGATCATCAAATATAGCACGTAGCTGCCACGAACCAACGAGCCAGGAGAGACAGGAGTTGCCTGAAACGCAGCTAAAATAGCTCCGGCGTAAAGCAATCCTTCTGACCAGGTCTGTCCGAAACGAATCATCGCATACAGGGCTGCAATAACAGAAACCACCTGAGTGATTGGCAACGTCGCTATGTGTACCGCCACGCACTTTAAATATTTTTGAATAAATACATCTTTGATATTGTTTCGAATGCCCTCAGCTTCTTGAGCGCTAAGCATGCCTTCCTCGTATCCAGCTTCCACTTGCTGGAGCAACCATGCTTCACGAAATTCTGCATCCCGATAGAAACGAATCGGATATGTAACCGCATATTTGATCGAATTCCATGCATACTTTCCATCGGTAAAAAAGTGATGCCATTTGGGAGGCAACCAGCTAAGGAACAACCATTGCAACCAAAAGCGAACTGGTCTATCCAACAGCCGAAAGGCTCGCTGCTCCTCTACCCTGCCACTGCGATACCAATCGATCAAGGCATTGGCTTGCTTGGCACGCATGACTCTGGCAAAATAGCCTGATTTGGCGATAATTTGGCGGATATGCTGGGCGTAAAGCCGATTACCCCATAGGCGACGGAAAAAGTTTCCCAGTACTGGGAAAACCCCTACGATATAAAATAGAAAAAATCTGAGTGATGATTGGGCAATTTTGGACGCTCGTTGCTCATCGAGCAATTCTTTGCACTTCCAACCAGAAATCAGGCCTTGCTTAACTGATTGCCTAAGCGATTTTCTCAAAATCAGCTTAAATCCTTGATGAAAAATATCTGGCTGAGAGGCCCGATACTCAGGTTCTCTGATTAAAAGTTCTTCGTACACTGGCTTAAGATCATGGAACTCATCTTGATACTTTTCGATGAACTTGGCGAGCTTATTGAGATCACCCCGATCAAATTGAACAAAATTGCCTCGAAAGATCCCTTGAATGATCAATCGAACATCTGCGGGACTCATTGGGAGGAATGGCAATAATGCCAATCCAGCTCTAAAATCGATCGCAACTAAACCGTCATAATAACCATCATCGGAGTCATGGCGCTTAAGCACATTTGGCTGGCTCTTCATAGTCGCCCACTCGTATTGGCGCGCTAATTCGCGAGCCCCTATATCGTGAAGCATTTGAACCAGCTTTGCCATGAATTTTTTCTTGGTTAGGTATTCAACGGAATTCACTGAGCCGTCTTTGGGGATGAACTCAGTCTTTCGCCACTTTTTTCGTTCAAAAATCTTATCATCTATTTCAAACTTCCAAGTTCTTCCTGTCACCCATTCATTAATCTCACCGTAGCTCTGAAAGTTGTCATCGAAAAATGTTGCAAAGCTATTTACGATTGCGCTTTCACTGCCAAGATATAATTTGGCAGCTCGTCGAATCAGTTTTATCCATAAAACCCCAACGCGAGCCGCCGCGAAATTGACTTGGGCGGAAAAAGGACCTTGATAGCCCAACCAATAAATAAAATTTCGGAAAAGAACAGAAAATCGTGATGGCGGAATTAATATTTTCATCGCATAGCTTTTCCCCACCTCTAATTTCTCGGTGCCCATTTGATGATCAAAATCCGCTTCGAGCAATTGGACCCGATAAACTTGTCCTGCAAATCCGCCACCGACAAACTTTTCTATTTTAAATATCGCCTGATATTTGATGTCTGGACATACCCCCACCAGATCGAGCCTTACCACATCGCCAACCTCATAGCGTGACTTGTGATATTTTTTAATTAAATTGGCTGACTCAACCAATTCCCAAAGCCTCTTACAGGTTTCGATTGAGTATGGCTGAGTTTCATTGGATCGACTCATTTCCGTCTGTTTTTGCAAATGAATTTGATTTTCTGACCAATTCGTTTCATGCTTCAAATCAATTCCCTTGTCATGCCTCATATTGATCCTTCTTCAAGTTTGCGCTAAGTATGGTTCGGGTTGGCTTGCTATACAAAGTTCTTTCTCATGATTCGCTTAAAAAATGAGTGGCGGAAAATACAAATTAAAAAACTCAGAATCAAGAGAAAAAATATTTACATTTTTATTACATAAAAGCCTTGACAAATTAAGCTTATTTATGCAAATTAGAAACCACGCTGCACATAATTGAACAAGAAAAATGAATGATCTTAATCTAATCGAACAATAATATTTCAGCCACAAACTATTATCCAAAAATTGACAATTGTTCGACAGATAATGACCACACAAAATGCACCACCATTCTGAATTTTATGAAAAAAGTTTTTAGGTACGCATAATGATCAAAAAAGAGAGCTTTTGAAAATTTGAAAATAATAAATAAACCCTATACATTTACGTGCAAGGTCATATAAGTGAGGATTTAATTATTGGGGCTAATTAAAAAGCTGGAATGATTGACAAAAGGAGAATATCGAAGATGACAGAACAAAACGCTATCGCTTCACCCGTAAGGTTTAGCATTGAATCCAATGATTTCGTGGTAAAAATTGCAGAAACCCCTGAAGAAGTTCGAGGGGCTCAACGTTTGCGCTTTGAAGTTTTCAACCTCGAAATGAATGAAGGATTGGATTCCTCGTGGGAAACTGGTCTGGACCAGGATCAATTTGATGAGCATGCCGATCATCTGATTGCGATTGATAAAAACAATAACAGAATTGTCGGCACCTATCGAATGCTCCGGAAATCAATCGCTAATCAAAATGGGGGGTTTTATTCAGAAGGAGAATTTGACCTAACGAATCTCAAGCAACTTCCGGTGGAAGTCTTGGAGATGGGACGTTCATGCGTGCATAAGGATTATCGTTCTGGGGTGGTAATTAATTTGCTTTGGGCTGGGATCGCGAAATATTTGAAAATGGCCGATGCAAAATATTTGTTCGGCTGCGGCAGTTTACACACACATGATGTAGATGAAGTCAGCCAAATTTACTCATATTTGAAATCAAAATACTTTGCACCTGAAGAATTTCGGGTGAAACCTGTGGAAAAATGTGTGGTCCCTGGCTTACGGGACGACCTTCCAGCAGATGAATGTAGGGATGTGCTCAAGAAGATCCCACCGCTTTTGAAAGGATATTTCCGCGCGGGAGCTTTTATCTGTGGAGAGCCTGCCTTGGATGCAGAGTTTGGGACAACAGATTTTTTTATTCTTCTCCCTACTGACAAAATCGCTGATCGCTACCAGAACCATTACAAAACTGGCACGAACGAATCGCAACAATAATTTAATAGCTTAAAATCCGCTATCCGTTCCGGATGCAGGTATTAATGGCAATGAATTTAAACAAAATTTGAACTGAACTTTATTGCAAAAAAAAAAGGATCCGAGATGCGTCGGCTGGTACGTTTGGTTGGATTTTTGGTAGTGAATTTAATCTTTCTTGTGATTGCAATTTTATTTGCACCTATTGCATTAATTGTTGGGCGATATGCGCACCGAAAAATCGTTATTTTTCTCACCAAAATCTGGGCAAGCCTCAATGTTTGGGTGCTGGGAATTCGGGTGAAGCTGATCAATGGGGACCTAATTGATCCGAATCAAAATTACTTCATGATTGCCAATCATCTGAGCTACCTGGATATTATTTTGGTTGGTTGCAAAAAACCAGGCCTATTCGTTGCAAAAAAAGAGGTAAAATACTGGCCTTTACTGGGTCAATTGGCGTGGTTGGCTGGCTCGATTTTTGTCGACCGAAGCAAAAAAGGCCCCACTGCAAATAAGCCATATATCGGGCAAATCGCCAAATATTTAGAGCAAGGCTTAACTATCCAGGTTTTCCCTGAGGGGACTTCCTCCAATGGTGCAGGCGTTCTACCATTCAAGAAAGGCATTTTTTCTTCGCCGATTTTGGCAAAAACCCCGATTTTGCCAATTACAATTCGTTATGCTTCCGTAAATAAACAGCCTTTTGGGCCCCAAAATCGTGATCTGGTCACTTGGCATAGTGATATGACCTTCATCGATCATTTTTGGGGTGTATTGAATTTGCGTGGCTTCGAAGTTGAAATTATCATTAATCCTCCTATTTTGGAAAAGCCAGTTAATGAAAATAATGTCATCGAACAGGCAAAAGCGCTCGCAGAGCGAGCTCATGATATTATCGAAAAGGCATATTTGAAATCTGAACAATAAATTCCATTTCTTGCTTGTAGGAGCAGAACGTCTGCTGTTCCATAGGTCAATCATTGATGTCCTCGATTTGGAACCAGGCACAGAAAGCTCATTGTGCCTTTACCGGTATTTCGCAATTGATGGATCTCATTTGGCTCGACAAAAATGGCAGCTCCTGCTTTGAATAAAACTGTTCCCCCGCTGCCTATCGCTTCTCCCTCACCTTCAAGGATATAAATCTCATGCTCGAAATCATGAGAATGATGATACGTATAACCGCCCGGCTCGACATGAAAGAGCCGCATAGTAAAATTTGGGGCTTGATCTTCGGCGGAAATGAGAACTCGTCGAGATACACCTGAGACGTTTGGATCTTTAATTGGTGTTGCCTCAAGATCTGTGGAGTAAATTATTTTCATAGAAGTTCCTTTCAGTGAAAAACCTTCGATCCACTAATCAGATATAAACGATATTTTTTGAATTTTTCAATCGAGCTCTACGGAGTCATGAGAAATTAATATTTTTGTCTCACTCTGGGATGAGCATGGCAAAGAAAGAAATCTTTGTATCTCACGGAATCAATTCATGAACCAGACACTTTTGCTCTTCTTGCTGGTCAAAATCACCCATCCCACCATTTGCAGGGCCTTATTTAAAAAAGCAGTTTGATCCCTCCCCTGCTTGAATTGCTGCGATGGATCACGCGGAATTTCTCAGGATCTCCCCTGCCAGCTCTCCTGTATGTTTTCCGTTTTTAATCGTTACTTTGCCATTCACAATCACATATTCGATTCCAACAGGCAACTGATGCGGCTTCACAAATGTAGCAGTGTCGACAATAGTTTCTGGATTGAAAATGGTAATATCAGCGAAATATCCCTCTCTTAAATACCCACGTTTTTTCAAACCCAATTTCTCTGCTGGCATGGAGGTCATTTTTTTAATTGCGGTGGCAAGATCAAATAGATTTTCCTCCCGGCAGTATTTCCCCAGAACGCGTGGAAATGTTCCGTAATAGCGCGGATGGGGTTTCCCTTCTGCCAGTTTCCCAGTGGGGGAAATGGCATTCCCATCAGACCCAATCATCACCAAAGGATGGGATAGGACTTTTTTGAGATTTTCCTCATTCATGGCAAATCCAACGATGTCCACCCGATTTTTTTCTTCGATCAAAATTTCTCTGATAAATTCGAACGGCTTTTTTCCAATGTGCTCGGCACATTCTTTAATCGTCATCCCCTCCCAAATTCTGTTCTTTTCTGAAAAACAAGAGCTGATCATCACCCGATCCCAACCACCAATTTTTGCCCCATGGCTTTCGACATAGGATTTAATATCAGGCAATAGGGCTTTATCTTGCAATCGCGAGATTATTTCCTCAGTCTCTCCTTGGCGGGACCAAAGCGGCAAGAAAATCGAAAGGCCGGTACCATAAGCGATATAGGGGTAGCGATCAGCATGGATCGGCATCCCAGCGCCAGATGCTTGTTCGATCCTCCGCAATAAGATTTCTTCTTTATGCCAATTATTTGGGTTGCAAGCCTTCAAATGTGAAATCTCGGTTGAGACTTTTGCATTGCGGCAAATTTTTAGCGCCTCTTCAACCGCCTCCTCAACAAAATCATCTTCATTTCTGATATGGGTGGCGTAAATACCATTTCGCCGAGACACCTCACGGCATAACTCGATCAGTTCATCAGTGTTAGCGTAGCTCCCTGGTGCATATTCCAACCCTGTCGAAAGCCCAAAACTACCTTGATCCATGGATTCGGCCAATAGCCGTTTCATTAAGTCCAGTTGCTCTGAAGTCGGCGCCACATCATTCTTTCCTACGACATAACTTCGCAGATTGCCATGTCCAGTGAAAGTGGCATAATTGATGGATATTTTTTGTTGTGTCAGGGTCGATAGAAATTGATCCGCATTGTTCCACGATGCATGAATGCCATATTTTTCCACCAGTCCCTGGTCCAACGTCTTGAAATCAGCTTCACTCAGAGGAAAGGGCGAGTACCCACAATTTCCCGCGACCTCGGTGGTGACACCTTGAAAGATTTTGCTCTCTGCGTATGGATTGACCAGCAATTCAATATCGGTGTGCGTATGAATGTCAATAAAGCCAGGGGATACCACCATTCCGGTTGCATCAATTATAAAATCTGCCGTCGCAGCACTTAGATCATTGATCGCTGCAATTTTATTCCCCTTGATTGCAATATCAGCGTTCAGCGCGGGCGAGCCCGTTCCATCGAAAATCATCCCATTGCGGATTATCATATCAAAGCGATTTCGGACCGAACATCCAAGCACCAGACCGAATCCAGCACAAGAACAGGCTTTAATGAAGTCCCGACGCGAAAATTGTTTGACCATCTGCTGCTCCTTATTTTAACCTTGCACGAAATATCGAAACGTGCCATACTTGATTAGATCTGTTGCAAAGTTCCTAAAAAGCAAGAATGTCATGCTGTTCACCAGTTGCCCGATAGGTAGCTCTATCTGTTAATAGCTTTCGAAGAGATTCCTGGATTCGCAGGAATGACATACGTTATTTGAATTCCATATTCTGCAGCAGAAACTATCTCATGCTTTTCGATAAGGAACTTCTATATGGAATAGGGGTTCACTTCGTTCGATCCTCTAATGTTTCTTAGTAATGACCCGTGTTTCTCATCCGAAGAAGCTTTGAATTCCCAGATTAAATTATCAAAACCTTTCATTATTGTCAAGCGATCTTTAACCCAAAATCATCTTTTTTTCAATGACAGGGAGAAAAATGGATAATCAGATATTTCATATTTCACAGATCTAATCTGGACGGAATGAATTTTTTGGAAACTTCCTATTGGGATGAACGTATGCAGGGCAAATTTCTTATGAATTCATTCGATTGGGCAAACCATGCTTTTGTTGTTTGGATTTAAAATGAAAATTGCAATCGCGAAAAAGAAATTCTTTGACATTCTGAGAATATCTGGTTATATTATCGACCAATATCCGAGCATCGAGCTTTGCAAGAGGGGCAAATCTTGGTGCTGGTAAAGTATTTCGGAAAGGAGAGCTTAAATGCAGAAATTCATATTGTCCAAATACACTATTTTGACTCTAGTTTTATTAACGATCTTTCCCATTCCATATCTCATTGGCCAGCAGGTTCCAAGCGAAGGCCTTCGCTCTATCACCCCGGAAGAAATGAAAGCCCACGTGTATTACCTGGCCTCGGATGCCATGAAGGGGCGCAATACTCCGAGCCCTGAACTCGATTCCTGCGCTGCATACATTGCTCGAGAATTTGCCAGTTATGGCTTAAAATCAGTTGGATCTGAAAAATCCTTTTTCCAACGCTTCAACGTTCTGAAAACGCGGCTTTCTTCTCCCAATACCTTAACGCTAATAATTGCTGGAAAGGATACCAGCTATCAGATCAAAAACGACTTCGTGCCGCTTCATCTGACAGCGAACAAAAAAGTCACTGGACCGCTCGTTTTCGCTGGGTATGGGATCACCGCCCCAGAGTACAATTATGATGATTACCAAAATATCGATGCGACCGGCAAGATTGTCTTGGCGTTTGTCAACGAACCTCAAGAGAAGGACTCGACCAGTCGGTTTGATGGAGTTAAAGAGACTGATCATAGTAAATTGTTCATTAAAGTTCAGAATGCTAAGGATCATGGAGCAGTGGGTTTGCTTTTGGTTTCGACGCCGACGCATCGTTTTCGTCGGCCTCCGAATCCCTGGCCCAATTTGATGCGCAATGCACCAGAAGATGCGATCCCGCTCACTTTAGAAGAGGCGTCTGAAAACCAGCTCGTCGCGATGCGCATTGGCAAAGATCTGGCGGATGACTTATTGAAAGGCACTGGTTATAGCTATGAACAAATTCACCGAAGTATCGACGAAACGCTTGAGCCGTTCTCATTTGATATTCCTGACAAACTTATTAGCATGGAAACCGCTCTTGAGGCTGAAAAATTTCCCACACAAAACGTAGTTGGCTTTTTGGAAGGAACAGATCCACTGCTCAAAAATGAAATCGTGATCATCGGGGCTCATTACGACCATGTTGGGGTCAGCAATGATAATATCTACAATGGAGCTGATGATAATGCTTCAGGAACTGCGGGTGTCCTTGAGGTCGCTGAGGCATTTGCCCATAGCAAAGCAAAACCGAGGAGATCCATTTTGTTTATTACCTTTGCAGGTGAGGAGAAGGGATTATTTGGATCGCGCTATTTTACAATTGACCCAATTTTCCCGATTGAAAATATCGTTGCCATGCTAAATTTGGATATGATTAGCCGCAACGATAGCAACGAAGTGGCCATTGTCGGTTCAAAAAGCAGCGATGAGCTCAGAGCTATTAATGAGCAATGCAATCAGTCGATTGGGTTGAAGTTGGATTATGATCAGGATCGCTATTTTATGCAGAGCGACCATTATTCTTTTTATCGAAAAGACATTCCAGTGTTATTTTACTTCACTAAGGAGACGCCTGATCTTCATAAACCATCGGATGATCCAGAGAAGATCATCCCAGAGAAAATGGCGAGAATTGGACAATTGGTTTTTTCCACTGCCTGGACAGTAGCGAACAGGGATGAGCGCCCAAAATTTGTGAGATTCAGGTAGCAACGACGAATGCATTCTTCAAACGAGAATCGCTTTTTTAGATCTGGAGGGAAGCATGAAATTCAAGAAAGGATGGCGACCAATTCTACTTATTTGGCTGATCGCGTCCATTTTTCATGAAGCGCAATCTCAGCCGATCATTTTTGAGAAGCCCCTGAGTCCACGGATTGCAAATTATGATATTGATGTCCGACTTGATCCCGAGAAAAAAATGATTTTTGGCAAGGAGCTACTTACTTGGTTCAATAAAACCGGCCAAAAGATCACCGAGCTTCAGTTCCATCTTTATTGGAATGCATTCCGTAATAATCAATCGACTTTTATGATCGAATCTGGGATCAAAAAGGATATTGAGGAACAGGATTGGGGTTATATTGAGATCAATCACATTGCCCTTTCCACTGGTGAAGTATTGACAGCATCCTTGCAATTCATTCAACCCGACGACGACAATATGCATGATCGCACTGTCGCGCGCCTGCCCCTTCCTTGGGCATTGTTACCAGACCAATCAATTCAACTCTCGATCGACTTCGCAGGGAAAATTCCCCAACCTCCAATCGCTGTCCGTTCTGTAGCTGAAAAAGAATATTTTTTTATCAGCCAATGGTTCCCCAAAATTGGAGTTTTTAGCAATGGTCAATGGAACTGTCATCAGTATCATCGGCATTCAGAATTTTTTGCCGATTATGGCGTCTATGATGTTCGTATCACTGTTCCTGAAAAAAATGTGGTCGGGGCAACTGGTGTGGAAATCGAAGTGAAACCCAATGGAGATGGAACTGCAACGCACTATTATCATGCTGAGGATGTGCACGACTTCGCTTGGACCACCAGCCCAGAGTTTATTGAAGTCACTGGCAAGGTGCACGATGTGGATGTCCGCGTTCTCTTGCAACCAGACCATCATACTCAAGTCCAGCGCCATCTCGATGCGGCCAAAGTCGCCATCGAATATTTCCAAAACTGGTACGGCGATTACCCATATCCCAATTTGACCATCGTTGATCCTCGGCGCAAAGCCATGACCTCAGGCGGCATGGAATATCCAACCCTGATCACGGCTGGGACATTTTATGGCCTTCCGAAGGGATTGCGCATGCTTGAGATGGTGATCATCCACGAGTTTGGCCATAATTTCTGGTACCACCTTGTAGCGAATAACGAATTCGAAGAGCCTTGGCTGGATGAGGGCATCAATTCGTACTCCGAAAGCCAAATTCTTGCTGACCACTACGGCCCAATTGGCGACATGATCGACTTTCTTGGCATTAAAATAAACGATCTGCAATTGCAACGTGCTCAGTATATCAATTCGCCCGACCTTGACCCGATCGTGAAAAAATCATGGGAATTCTATTCGAGTGGGAGCTATGGGGTCAATTCATATCAAAAACCAGCTCTGATGCTCACAACGCTGCAAAATTATTTGGGCAAGGAAACGTTGCAAAAAATTATGCGCACCTATTTTGAACGCTGGAAATTTAAACATCCTCGAACTGAAGATTTTATCCATGTGGCCAATGAAATTTCGGGACAAGATCTAAGCTGGTTCTTCGATCAAGCGTTGTTTAGCACTGCTGAACTAGACTATTCTGTCGATCGGGTTTTTACCCGCCCGATAAAGAAACACGAGGGATACGACTTCACGCTCAAAATTCCTGACCAGGATTCTACAAACGAGCTCCATCAGTCCTTTCAAATCCGCAAAGATTCGCTGAGCACCGAAGTTGATTCAGTTGATACAAGTATAGTCAAATTTTATTACAGCGGGGTTGATGTAAGACGACTTGGAGATTTTCAATTCCCAGTTGAAATTGAGATCGTATTCGAAAACGGAGAAAAAATTCGAGAGCACTGGGATGGAAAAGATTTATGGAAAAAATTTCGCTACACAAAACCAAGGAAACTGGTCTCTGCAACAGTCGATCCCGATCGGAAAATTCCTATAGACCTCAATTTTACCAATAACAGCCGTTCAGTGGAATCTCATGCCAAAGGGGTAAACAAATTGGCCATCAGGTTCTTGTTCTGGATGCAACTGCTGCTCGATCAGCCCGAAATTTTAAACGCGTTCACCGGGTTTAATTTGAACCAATAAATGCGAATTGCTGGGTTCCATGCGAAATCCTCAATCAGAGGGAATTGGTTTCTCGTCCAATCGATTCCTGTTGACCGAGTTATAGTTATCTTAAACATCAATCCTTGCGACTCTTGCTGCAATCGAAAGATTTATCCTAATGAATCGGATAAGATTCAAAAAAATCCCCTGAAAAATTTCCTTGCGAGGTGGACTAAATGATTTTCGCTGCGATGAAAACTGGTTTCGCCCAAGCTTGGGCGAATAAACGCCTGATCCTTCTTTATTACCTAACGAATTTGGCCTTCGGAACCATTTTAATGTTACCATTTCGTTCCGTGCTGCGCGATTTTGTTGGCAATAGCCTGATGGGCGAAAAATTGGCAGGCCGACTGGACATGGATTTTCTGTTTGAATTCATCAAAGAAAATCCGAATCTGCTTTCCAGCTATTTAATCCTGCTCCCATTACTGCTCATCGGATATTGGTTGATCATGCTATTTTTCTCTGGAGGTGCATTCTCGCTTTTCATCAGGGGCGAAAAATTTTCCGCAGCCGAATTTTGGGGTAACGCCGCCAAATATTTCGGCCGATTCATAAGGCTGGTACTGTGGAGCATCCCATTCGGCATCGCGCTGTTCTGCTTGCAATTTATCTGGAATGGGTTGCAGCGGATTCTGTTCGGCAGCGATCCGTATCAATCGGTTGTTTATTGGGGCGGATGGATCAAAGTCGGGATAAGGTATCTCAGCTTTATTCTATTTTTCCTGCTCCTGGATTATGCCAGAATTTATGT
The DNA here is from genome assembly GCA_034506395.1 of candidate division KSB1 bacterium. Lineage (NCBI taxonomy): Bacteria > Pseudomonadati > Candidatus Zhuqueibacterota bacterium. Next base: position 58,719 of record JAPDPQ010000004.1, read on the forward strand.
AGTGAGCAAAGATGAAAAGCGCATGAGAACTTCTTTAGTGCAGGCATTAAAGTTTGCCGCTACTAATTTCTGGATCATGTTTGGATTCGCATCGCTTCTTTTTCTAATTGGCATCATCTGCTTGATCCTTTACAATCCAATTGCAGATCTTCTGCACAGCCCAAATAGCATCATCATTTTATTGCTATTTTTTTGGCAACAATTTTATTTGGCAGCGAGAATGATTTTAAGGCTGACCCTTTATGCTGGTGAGGTAAAATTGTATCAAACTATTTCGATCAATTGACAGATCCGACATTATTACATCTGAATTGCTTTACGATCAATGTAAAGGCTCATTAGACCCATGAAATCCCATCATTTCAAATCAAAATCTAATAATAAAAAATATTAAAAAATCCGCTTGACAATATAATTGTCTTTTGCTATATTAACAAAGTTTAAATTGAAGCTTCTGAGATGCAATATGTTTTGAACTTGCAGGCCACATGAAATTGTTGATTGAATCAGCTTTTTATTCTTGTTCGGTCAAGCTTGTACCGATTAGGGGTGTTAAGTTTTACCATTATCTCCTTTTTGACTTTGATTCTCTCCACCCCTCTTTTTTTCTTTACCAAACCCATCCAATACTCAATTTATTACTCATGCAAAAAACTATCACGGATAGACTTCAAAATCTTCATTCCGATACGCGCAACGTTAATGATTTTGCTTTTAGATTACCCCTGGAATATGTAACCGTTAACCAATCTGAGAATGGAGGTGATTGTCAAACAAGTTTAGATAGTTTCTCGCGATGTTCAAATTACTTATAGTTGTAGAATCAACACAGGGAGGCTGTCATAATGAAACAGACGTTACCAACAAAATTAGCTTTAGCGATCGCTGTTGTTAGTTTCATCATGATTGGTGCCCATCTCAACGCTCAAGAGCCGATCGGAGGTCCTTATACTGTGGACCAGCACACACGGTTATTATTGCATTTTGATGGGAATTTCAAGAATGAGTCGCCGATGTCGGCGGATGCGGAGCCGCATGGGAAGTATTATTTCATTCCCAATACGGCGTTGGGGTTAGGGCAATGTTTGCGATTGGACAATGGTTCAATCACGGATTCCTCGTATGTGACGGTTGCCGATAATGACAATTTGGATTTAACGGGTGACTGGACGATCGAGGGTTGGCTCAACATTTTCACCTTTGGGGATGTGGCGGGCGAATGGCGTTGGGTGCCGCGGTTGATCATCAAACCGGGCGATGATGTGTTCTGGCATCCCAACTACTGGGTGGAGATGTGGGGGGACAATCGGTTGTTCCACACGGGCTATTATTGCAAGAAGTATGACAGTTTCATTTCCAACAGTTCGGCCAACAATGTGTTTGCTCCGGGCCGTTGGGTGCATTTGACGTTCATTCGGGATACCAAGAACAAGCTGATCATCCAGATGGTGCATGATGATCAGAAGAAGTTGATTGATTTTCAGGCGCGGGGTTATGATCCAGCGTTGGCTGATCCGCCCAATACCACGTCGCAGGATGTGCATATTGGTTGGGCAGGTTCCAAGAAGATCGCCTCGCCGAGCAATGATTCGTGGTTGGATGGATTTGTGGACGAGATTCGCATCAGCGATGTGGTGCGCAATTTTGAGATACCGCCAGCCATTACCGATGTGACAGCGTTGCCGAATCAGCCGTCGACGGTGAGTTCGTATGAGGTTCAGGCCAAGATTTTGAAGATTGGCGCGGCAGGGACGATCACCGAGGCGAAGCTGCATTACAATTTGGGAGCGGGCTGGTTAGAGGTTCCGATGACGGCGATTGGGGAGAACTTGTATAAGGGAGTGATCCCTGGTCAGCCGTTGGGCAGCATCATTCGTTATTATGTGTCGGCCAAGGACAATGCTGGGTATCGGACCACCAATCCGGCCAGTGCCGAAGCGCCGGTCAATCCCAGCTATTTCACCTTTGCGGTGTTCGAGGCCAACACCATGACGTTGTCGTTGGATTTTGAAGAGGGTTCTGGGGTGCCCAAGGATGGGTCGGCTTACAAGAACCCGGTGAAAGTGGTTGGCACGCCGAGCTATTCCGACGATGCGGTGGTGGGCAGCAAGTCGTTGTATCTGCCAGGCGATACCACCCGTTTGGAGATCGATTCGCCGTTCTTGTCCAGCAGCGAGTTCACGTTGGACTTCTGGATGAAGCCAGATACGCTGGTGGAATACACGCGAATGATCATTCGGCCGCTCACCTGGGATAACTGGGGTGCGATGAATTACGCGATTCGGTTTGAGAGCAACACAGGGATAATCAGTGCTCGGTTTGAGCAGCAGGCGGGTGGCAACAATGCCATTGTGTTGGACAGCCTGGTGAAGGTGGGCCGCTGGTATCACGTGATCTATGAGGTGTCGAAAGACAGTGCGGTGTTCCAGTTGAGCGATAAGACAGGACGGGTGATCGACAAGAAGGGCAGCAAGGTGGTCAGCCCGCCGATCACGCCGATGGCGCCACTCCGCATTGGCAATGCCCATAACATCAGCGTAGCTGGTTGGGAGAAACGGACCTACAAAGGCCTGATCGATGGCTTCAAGCTCTACAACTACCCAGCCGCTGGGTTAACCACCGGCATTCGGGAAAAGGGCGGTGTAGAATTGCCGAAGGAATTCGCTCTTGAGCAAAACTACCCGAACCCATTCAACCCAGTTACAGAGATTATCTTCTCAGTTCCAAAAACCGAAAAGGTAAGCCTAGTGATTTACGATATGCTAGGCCGCAAAGTCAAAACGCTGATCGATAAGCAAGTGCAGCCCGGCGTTTACTCTGTTTATTGGGATGGAACTGACGAAAGCGGTGTCAAAGTGGCTACCGGTGTATATTTGTATCGATTGCAGGCGAGAAATTACTCACAGGTCCGAAAAATGGTGCTGATTAAATAGCCATTTTGATGGTGGCAGACCTCAGAGGCAAAATGACCCTCTGAGGTCTGCTATAATATTTTTTTCAAAACGCCTCTCACAAAGAGATTTTGATCCTGTGGTTCAAGAAATATTTCGGAGACGAGTAATTTTAAGAACCAGAGATTGGTGATTTTCTGAGGCCTATTCTGACAAGAATCGTAAGGCAGATAGGCGACAAAAAGTCAAAAATTGGACAACTTTTTTGGGAAATATTTTGATTGACATTTTATCGGATGCTTCACAATGTCGAGGCAAACCAAACAGAACCACCACTGCTGCCATTATGGTTCAGGGTTGGCTGAAAATCTATAAATCTGACCATATTAAAATAGGGGGTCAGAGAAAAGAAACGAGATTATTTTCCAAGCAAGGGATTAACGAATGAAGTTAACAACTGGCTTCACCCATGGGTTATCGTTCGGGCTATTATTGCTGGCGGTAATTTTGCTATCGAAATGCGCTACCGACATCCAAACTTCGCCCGATCCTGGCGTCTTAAAAGTGATTTTATATTCTGATCCTGCTGATACACAGATCGTGATTCTGAGCAAGACTTTCACGGTATCGAGTTCGGATTACTTTGGAGTGACAGTATTTCAAGGCAAAGTCTTTTCTGGGGAAAAATTCGCTTTTCTCTATAAAGACAAAATGAGCTATCGCCAGGAGGACGTGACCTACAACATTATCGAACGGAAGGAAGGTCGCTATCAGGAATTTACCATTTTCGATTCTTATGTGCCGCCGGGTGATTACACAAGTTTACAGTTCGGACTGAATAGCAATCAGGTTAAAATTGGTTATCTGGAGATCCCAGTAAAATTGCCAGTAGGCGATAATCCAATTCGAAAGCTCGAACAGGTTTTCACAGTGAAAGAAAACGAAGTCACCGAAATTAAAGTTCAAATCAGTCCTTTCAAGTCGGTGAAGAGATATCGTGATTCTTACCAATTTATCCCGGAATTGAAAATTGTCGAAATTAATCACTATAGATAAAATCTTAAGGGATCAAATGAAAGCAATACTCAGATCATTTGGGGTTCTTTTTTTGTCATTGGTCATTTGTTTGGGATATCGCTGTCGCATGCAGACCAATCCAGCTTATCCCAACATGCCGCCTAACACCACGCTGGCCAATATTCCAGTACCCAATGATACCATATTCGCGTTGGTAACGCTACATTGGGACGGCGAAGACGATGATGGCTATATCACGGCCTATGAGTATCGCTATATCACTCATCATGTTTACGTGGGAGACTCATTGGTCCAGCCATGGAAATCGACGGATAAAACGAGCCTGACGATCGCCTTTGAATCCAGTGATGATTTGAACTATCAAATCTTTCAGGTTCGAGCCGTTGATAACAAAGGAGATGTCGATCCAACTCCAGCAGAAAAGCGGTTCTACACATATAAAACGACCTTTCCCATCACAACGCTCATCTCACCCACGAATAATCAGGTCTTTTTTGCGATCGATCATACAACGGACTGGTGGTCTGGCGTACAGATCACATTTACAGCCGAGGATAAAGATTTTCAGGGCGAAGTGGTGGAATATGCGTGGGCGGTAGATCGGGGACCGTGGCATTGGACCAAGGACACCACCTTGTTCATCACGCCAGATAATTTTATTCCTCTAAACGGCAAACATACGATCCGTGTCACTTCTCGGGACAACACCAACTTGATCGATCCGGTTGGGGATTCTGCCATCGTTCGATTGATTCAACCGATTTTCGATCGACGAATCCTGATCATTGATGAAACGATTGAAAAAGATTTTCCATTTGGTGTCGTTGCCACAGATGAAGATGTTGACAATTTCTATGCTGAACTATTTGGTTCTCCATATGAGTGGGATTACACCAAAAGAGGTTTCCCGCCAAAAGACACCCTTGCTCATTATCAGATGATCATCTGGCACGCGGACAATTGCTATAGCGCCAGTACGGCACATCATAAATTGCCAAATCATATTCGGGAGATCATGGATTATCTCAATGTGGGAGGCGATATGATCATGAGCGGGTGGCGGATCCTAAAATCCTTTGCCCCATTAGCGCCGTTCCCCCAGGCATTTGCCGAAGGGACTTTTATTCACGACTATTTGCATATTAATATTGCCGATGAAACTTCTTCAGCGCCGGATTTTATTGGTGCGAAGGGGATTGGCACTTTTACCACCATCCGAGTGGACTCAGCGAAATTAGCGAATGCCTTTCCATATTACGGAAAGCTTGCTCAGATTAATATCATCCCATCTCGCGCTGGATTCACTGATGTCATTTATACCTATAACAATGAAGATAACAGTCCATTCGTTCAGTACCGCGGTCGACCGTGCGGGTTGCGCTATTATGGAACAGTGTTCGATGCCGTCGTATTCGGTTTCCCGATCTTTTTCATCGAAAAAGGGGATGCCAAAACGCTCGCCAAGGAAATTCTTCAGAGCCTCGGTTACTGAAGTGGCTTCGATTCTAACATCAAGCGATGACATCCACGCGAAACAGTCATTGCTAATTGATGTTGAGCAAAGCTCATCATAAGCGTTCTGGCTGGCTCAGCCAAGAAGATTTTAATTTTACAAGGAGCGACTGCAGTGAAAATGGTGAAAAGAACAATCGTTTGTTTCATTTTATTGCTATGGAGTATCTGCTTGTTTGCAGGGAATACTGGCAAAATTGCTGGGTTCGTCAAAGATAAAGAGACCGGGGCGCCGCTGGTGGGAGCCAACATCATCGTTAAAGGCACGAATCTTGGCTCTACTTCGGATATGCAGGGCAATTACTTCATCATCCGCGTTCCCCCAGGCAAGTACGACATTGAAGCGCGCTATATGGGCTACCATACTAAGACCATCACCAACGTAGCGGTTCATGTGGATTTAACCACCAAGGTCAATTTCGAGTTAGAATCCAACGTGATCGAATTTCCAACGCTCATGGTGACGGCCGAGCAAGAATTAGTGCAGCACGACATCACTGCAACCCGTCGCACCGTGTCGGAACAAGAGATTCTTACTACGCCTGGAATGGACCAGACCGTAGATATTTTTAAATTGCAAGGGGGCGCTCTCATTTCTTCAGCGCCACAAGCATTTAATCTGGCCGATGGAACCCGTTTGCAGGTCCGAGATGAAAGCGTGAAAGACGTCCATGTGCGCGGCGGACGAGGCGGAGAAATTTTGTTCATGGTCGATGGGATGCCAGTGACCCATCCCATTTATGGCGGCCGAAGCGTGCTCGATCTGAACGTCGTGGATGTGCAGGAGATGGAGCTTATCACTGGCGCGTTCAACGCAGAATATGGACAGGCTCAATCCGGGGTGGTCAATATCACCACGCGTTCTGGCGGCGAAAACTTCAATGGTGGAATTGAGTACAAAACCGATCGCATGGGCGTGCTTGGAGAAATCTATGATACCCAATATACTTCGTTCTATGTGGGGGGACCAGAAGCTGTTACCCGATATTTGCTCCCCAAAATCGGGATCAATTTTCCAGGAAAACTGAACTTCTTTATTTCTGGCAATACCGACTTGACCAATACCCCTTACAATAACCATCGCACCCGCGATCAGATTTCCGTGTTAGGGCTCAAATTTAAAGAAAAGCAAGATAATACCGGCAATCTGAACGCCAAATTGAACTGGGGGGTAACTGACAATATCGAAGTGGCCTTCGGATTTCATGGATCATGGAAACGCTGGAGCCAATTCGATTGGATGTGGAAAAATTATCCCGATCACACCGCTACTTACAAGCGGGATAATGGCAATTTGAACCTACGAATCAACCATGTATTATCGAAATCGACTTTCTATAATTTAAATTTTGGCTACCTGGCAGTAAAGTATCGGGGCTCGTTAGACGGAAAAAAACCATCTGATTTCTGGACATTTTATAAGAATGGCCAAGCGTATGATTATGAGACCTTCAACCGAACTTTCAATGAGCCGCCCGATTCGTTCAAGACCAGCATCAGTGTTCCTCAAAGTGACCCATTGACACAGTTCTACGATAACCGCGGTTATGAAAATATTTGGCGAGATGACGATACTAAGACCTTTACTTTCAAAGGCGATCTAACCTCCCAAATCCATAAAGAGCACTTGATCAAAACTGGCATTGAAGTAAAATATAACGACATTCAGTACATCGATATTCAAGATGGTGGGGTGAAACTCTCCAATTATGGCGAGTATAAATATCATCAATACGATTATTTTGCCCCACCGCCAGGACCATTTCCAGAATTCGGGCAGAACCGATGGGTGTTCAATGCCTATCCGATCATCGGCGGCAGCTACATTCAGGATAAATTCGAGAAAGAGAGCCTGATCATTAATGCTGGTTTGCGGTTCGATTGGTTTATGCCCGGCGAATCGGTGATGAAAAAGGAATGGAAAGAGGCTTGGAAGGCCGCTACTGGGCTGGAGCCGAATTGGGGGCGCTTCAAATATAAACTCAGTCCACGGTTCGGTATTTCCTTCCCCATTTCAGCCGAAATGGTGGTCTTTTTCTCCTATGGACATTTCAATCAATTGCCAGAGCTGCAATATTTCTATCGTGACCCCTATTCTGGTTCGTTCACTGGCAACCCCCATTTAACATATGAGCAGACCATCCTTTACGAATTTGGCCTGACGCGACAATTAGCCAAAGATTGGGCCATCGACATTAAAAGCTATACCAAAGATATTTCGAAACAGGTGGAGACCACTTATCTGCGGGCAGCCTTGGGTCTGCCAGTTTATTTGCATGATAATAAGGGTTATGGTCGCGCGCGGGGACTGGAGTTTGAGCTGCGGAAACGATATTCAAAATATACTTCAGGCAAACTGACCTATACGGTCCAATGGGCAAATGGATATTCCTCTTCAGCCTTCGAGAATTACATCCGCTCCATCAACGATTTCCCGTTGCCCATTCGCGAGCGGCCGCTCGATTGGGACATTCGACATCAGATCATCTTCCAAGGGTCGATCGACGTGCCGCAGAAGAAACAGTTGAAACTTTTCGGGCTGAGATTACCATCGGATTGGAACATCACGGTGTTATCTCGGTTCTCTACTGGACAGCCGTATACTCCTGGGACGACAGACCCAGTTGAAGCGCAGAAAAAGGAAAATTCCAAAATCAGCCCATCAACCAGTAGCACTGATGTGAAGATCAGCAAGTCTTTTAACATCGTCGGAATGAAACTATCCCTTTTTGCGGATATTTTCAACATCTTCAATCAGAAGAACGTGCAAATTTACTATGGCTTTAATGTGTGGACCGGGAAACCGTATCGATACGGGGACGTGATTTCACCGACCACCCAGTATTACGATTGGTATACCATGTACCGTCTCATGGATCCACGCCAATTTTCGACAGGGCGATATGCAAAGCTGGGAATGAGGATTGATTTTTAACTGATTATCATTGCTTGTTCTCGGATGATGTGGTTCTTTTAGCTGCGTATTTTTATGTCGCGGTAATTCTGCAAGCAAAAGATGTTTATCAGGAAAGTATGATTTCAAGCTGGCGGATTGGAGCTCCTCTAATTATGCGTTGGTGAGGACGACCAATTCTGAGCTAAAAAATTGAACAAGAGTTGTAAAGATTTTTTCTTAACGTGCATGGTGAAATATCTTTCATTTATAGTTCATTTCGCGCTGGCTCAATCCTTATTTGCCCAGCTCACCACGCTCGATTGGAAAATGCACAATGTCGGGAAGGTCCGAGTCGTGGTGACCAACATCGGTGGTTTGAGTGCCAAAGGCGACACCCGCTTCGATTACAAAGGGCTGATCAATTGTGAGTTCCCGCCAGGAAGTCGCGAGGAGCATCTCACAGAAGCTGGCATCTGGATTGGGGCGATTGTCGGTGGTGATACTTTGGTGTCGGTCACCTATGGCGAATCATCTCCGCAGGAGTTTTATCCATCAAGCGCATCGTGGGATAGCATCTGGGTGGTGAACCGCGGGGACACGGTTGATATTCCGTACTGGCCAAAATATGTCGGCGTATCAGATCAGGATTTCGTGTGCCGTTATAGCGATTATGGTCCACCCAGCTTGCGGGTCGGTGGTCATCGGCCACTCTATCTTGACGTGATTCAAACGAGCTATGCTTGGAGCGCTAATCCACTGGATCAGTTTATCGTTTTTCAATATCATATTATTCCGACACGATTTGATCTGAAGCAAGTTTATCTCACGAGTTGGATGAATGGCAACGTCGGCTATGGGCTAACAGATGCCCATGGGCTGGATGATGAGTCGTTCTTCATTGAAGAAAAAATGCTTTCCGTGACAGTGGATATCCCAGGGGGCGAAGATGGGACGGCGTTCAGCCCGATAGCGCTCAAAGTGCTGCCGCCGCCATCGCCCGATCCGCTTCGCCTCACTTATATCTGGTACAATGGCCGAATGGAGGGCTTGCCAGCGCGCGATCAAGATCGCTACAAGCAAATGACTGCTGGCACCATTATGCAGCCGCAATCTAGTACCATGGATGGGACAAAATCCATGGTCACCAAAGGGCCTTACTCGGTCTCGGTTGGCGATACGCTGCACCTTATGGTCGGTTTGATCCTGGGTGAAGGACTAAATGGCGTTTTGCGGAACGCTGACTATCTGGAATGGTTGATCGGACAGAATTTTCATGTACCTTCTCCGCCGCCAGCGCCACCGCTTCGGATCGAGACCCGCAACAAACAAGTGATTTTGCGCTGGAAGCCGCTGCCTGGGGATGTCGATCCAGAGCAATACCGCGATCCCTATCGTGCTGATAGCATAGCTCAGCCGTTTGAAGGCTATCGCATTTACAAAAGCACCGTGAGCATCACTGGCCCTTGGACCTTGTTGGCAGAATTTGACGTGCCCGATAACGAATTTTTTCAAAATACTGGACTCAGTTACGAATATGTGGATGTCGGCCTGCTCAACAATCTGGAATATTATTATTCGGTGACGGCGTTCTCCAAACCAGATGCGGTGATTAAATTCCCATCGCAGGAATCCAGTATTAATGCTAATGCAAAACGGGCTGTTCCAGGGACAGAACCTCCTGAGACGGTGGGTTCTGTTGCAGTGGTCCCCAATCCCTATCGAGGTGATATTGCTTATCACTCTTACAATCCGCCTTGGGAAAAAGCGGCTGGATCGCGCGATCGCTGGATGGAGCAAGACCGCCGCGTGCAATTCATCAATTTGCCAACCCAATGCGAAATTAAAATCTATACTCTTGCCGGCGACTTTGTTTATTCGATCGAGCATGATAATCCTGCTCAGGGATATGAAGATTGGAATCTCACCTCTTTCGTGGGGCAGGCCATTTCGAGCGGCATTTATCTGTTTAGTGTCAAAGATAAAAGAACTGGCAATATTCAAGTAGGGAAATTCGTTCTAATAAAATGATCATTTGAACATGCAATTGGAGCCGTCTACCTGCTATCAACTTATCTTCAATACAAAATACAAAGCATGGAGGAAGTTTGAATCGCAGCAGGTAGCTAATGCTCCGACTCTCTTAGGAGTCAATTCGAAATGAAACTGAAAACGGTGTTATTTATCTTGATACTTTCGAGCTCTGTCGTTGCTCAGCAGACTGCATTGGACTGGAAGCTCCACAATATCGGAAAAGTGCGTCAGTTGATCACCAATTTCGGATCACTGTGGTATGGTGGGATTGTCAATTATACTGGCTTGATATATTGTGAATATCCACCCCAGAGCCATGAGGAACATATCGGCGAGGGCGGAATCTGGGTTGGGGCTATTCTCGACAAAGATACACTGGTCTCCTGCACAACCAGTTGGAATTCCTGGTTTGAATTTTATCCTTCTGCAGCGCGATGGGATACGATTTGGGTCGTCAATAAAGGATTGACGGTCGATATCCCTTATTGGCCGAATTACACCGCGGTTTCCGATCAGGACTTGGTGTGCCGATATAGCGATTATAATATCACGAATATTACTGCTCATCAGCCGCTATTCGTGGATGTCATTCAAACCAGCTACGCTTGGAGTTCACCGCCGCTGGATGAAATGATCATTTACAATTTCTATGTGATCCCGACGCGGTACGATTTGAAAGATGTGTATATCGCTTATTGGTTAGACGGTAATGTGGGCTATCGCGGCAGTGGCTGGGGCTTTGCCCTGGATGATTATTCGGTCTATTACCATGAGCTCAAAATGGGTGTTGCCATTGATTTCCCTGGTTACGAAGATGGCGAGGCGATCAGTCCCATCGGCATCAAAATTTACCCCCCAAGCAAAGTTCCAGCAGATGCGCTTCGATGGACGTTCAATTGGTATCCGGGCCAGGGCATGGGAGCGCCTCCCAGCCGAGATAGTGAGCGGTATGCGCAAATGGCCCAGGGGATCATCATGCAGAATCAGACCGAGCCAATTGGTTCGCAGTTTATCATTTCGTTTGGCCCGTTCAATTTAAACCGGGGAGATACGCTCCATTTCAAAGTTGGAGAAATTTTGGGAGAGGGATTGAAAGGCATGATGAGGAACGTGGAACGACTTGATTGGTTAGTAAGCCGAAATTTCCGCGTACCAGCACCACCTCCTTTACCGCCCCTTCGCATTCGAACCGACAGTCGACGCGTTGAATTGAACTGGAAAGCGCAACCCGGCGATGTCGATCCTGAGACCTATCAAGACCCAGGTCGTGCCGATAACGTCGCCCAACCCTTTGAGGGATATCGCGTCTATAAAAGCACCCAGAGCATTGCTGGACCGTGGACGCTGCTGGCAGAGTATGATATTCCAGGCAATCAATTTGGGCAAAATACAGGATTGGACTATCAATATGTCGACGTTGGTTTGCTAAATAATCTCGATTATTTTTACACTGTCACTGCATTCTCCAAGCCGGACACGGCAATGGATTTTCCATCTCAGGAATCGAGCAAAACCGCGAACGCCCGGCGCGTGGTGCCCGGAACGGCCCCGCCGCAATCTGTCGGCGAAGTGGCGGTCGTGCCCAATCCCTATCGGGGCGATTTCGCATATAATACTTATAATCCCCCATGGGAGAAACCCAGTGCCACCCGCGATCGGTGGATGGAGCAGGATCGTCGCGTCCAATTCATCAATCTCCCAGAGAAATGCGAAATCAAAATCTACACGCTTGCTGGCGATTTGCTCTATTCGATTTCGCATGACAATCCAGAACTTGGCTATGAGGATTGGAACCTCACATCCTATGTGGGGCAGGCGATCTCCAGTGGGATCTATTTATTCTCGGTCGAGGACAAAAAAAGTGGTAAGATTCAAGTTGGAAAATTTGTCGTGATTAAATAGCTACCCAATAAAAATGGCTATGGCTGATCATCTTTTGTTCAATAGAAGGGAGAACTCTTTTCCCTATTTGAACTGCCATTTAGATGTGGACGGATTTTTTTGTTATTCTCAAATCAAAATGAATTCTCTTGAGAAGATATTGAACCTTCGCTAAGGATGGTAGTAAGTATTAAGCTTTAGGTCAGTAAACAGCAAGAATAGTAAAGGATCAATCATGGTTTCGAAGCGAGTTTTTTTCATTGCGTTTTTCATGGTAGCTTGTCTCATCCAGAGTTCCATATTGTATGGCCAGCTTACCAATCTGGATTGGAAGCTGCACGATGTGGGTAAAGTCCGCCAATTGATTACGAATATGGGCACATTGGATCAAGGGTTAACAAATTATCCTGGGCTCATATTTTGTGAATTTCCACCCAATAGCTCAGAGGAACATCTTTATCAGGGTGGAATCTGGATCGGTGCAATTACTCCAGCCGGTGATACGCTGGTTTCGGTGACCAAAAAGCATTTTGATCCCGGCATGCATGAATTCTTCCCAACTACGGCGGAGTGGGATACGATTTGGGTGGTAGGGAAAAATGACACAGTGGATATCCCCTATTGGCCGCGGTATGTTGGCGTATCTGATCAGGATTTCGTATGCCGATATAGCGATTACAACTTACTAAATATCGAAGATCATACGCCATTATTTCTCGACGTGATTCAAACCAGCTATGCCTGGGCTTCAGCCCCACTGGATGAGTTTATTCTGTTCAAATATTATATCACGCCAACCCGATTTCCGCTGCGTAATGTTTACATTGCCTTCTGGATGCATAGTGAAATTGGGACGATCAATGCAGCCGACAACTATATAGATGAGCATACATATTATTTCAAAGACCTTCAGATGACCGTAGCAGAGGATGAACAGGGCCATAATGATGGAACCGCAATTAGTCCAATTGGCTTTCGAGTTTTAAGCCCAAAGGATACTACCAATAGTTTGAAATGGACTTTCAAATACTACGAACATGAGAATTTGCCGCATCGAGATCAGGAATGGTATCGCAACATGAGTCAGGGACTGATTATGGAGAACCGTCTCGATCCAGCCAGAGCGCATATCATGCTCGCCTTTGGGCCATTTCCTTTGGTGAACGTCGGCGATACCTTATATGTCGAAATGGCAGAAGTACTGGGATATGGGATGCAAGGCCTGCTGAAAAATGCCGAGTACTTGACGTTTTTGAAGAGCAAAAATTTTAGAGTGCCCTCTCCCCCACCGATTCCGATGCTCAAAGTCGCAACAGCTAGCCATCAAGTTCATTTGAGCTGGTATCCACCTTCACTAACAAGGAATCCCGAATTATATCAGGATCCCTATCGTGGTGACAATGAGCCGCAGCCGTTTGAAGGTTATCGCCTTTATAAAAGCACTCAAACAATCAATGGCCCATGGACGCTTTTGGCCGAGTACGATATCCCTGGCAATCATCTTGGTTTTAATACAGGGCTGGAATACGAATATCTAGACACTGGTTTGCTTAACAATGTGGAATACTTCTATACACTGACGGCCTATTCAAAACCAGACCCGGTGGCAAATTTTCCATCTCAGGAATCGAGCAAGGCAGCCAATGCTGTGGCTGTTGTACCTGGCACGGCCCCGCCAGAAACGGTTGGCGAGGTTGCTGTCGTGCCCAATCCATACCGCGGAGACATCGCATACAATACTTATAACCCGCCCTGGGAAAAGCCGCAGGGCAGCCGCAATCGCTGGATGGAGCAGGATCGTCATATCCAGTTCATCAATTTGCCACATGATTGCGAGATCAAGATCTACACCCTTGCAGGAGATCTTGTGGCAACAATCTATCACAACCATTCTACCAGAGGCTATGAGGACTGGAACCTCACCTCTTCTATTGGCCAAGCAATTTCCAGCGGGATTTATCTCTTTACCGTCGAAGACAAGAAGACTGGAAAGGTACAGGTCGGGAAATTTGTGGTGATCAAATAGCAAACAGTTTGGAATGCTAATTTTTGGGATCGTGCATCAGGTGCTATTGAACTGTTGTATGCAAATCATGGCGTTCAGAATCTAGCGCGATGCGTAGCATTATGTCGAGAAAGTTCATTTTGGTATTGGGATTTCAATAAAAGGGTGAATAATTATGCTGAAAAAAATCATATTTGGGATTTTGCTTTTGCCGACTATGGTGCTGGCACAATACGAAAGACCAGGCAGTACTGATGCCCAATTTTTAAAAATCGGTGTAAGCCCGCGTGGCGCTGGGATGAGCGATGCTTATATCGCTGCTGTTGAAGGTGCAGAAGCTACTTATTACAATCCCGCCGCGTTGGCTTGGTTGGATGGAACCGATTTCGTATTCAATCATACCAAGTGGTTCGCTGGCATCAATCACGATTTTGTCGCTGCGGCGCAAGGTTTCGGCCGACTCGGCACTTTTGGTGTTTCGCTCACAGCCCTCTACACGGACGAAATGAAGGTGCGCACACCGCTTCAGCCGGACGGGACTGGGGAAACTTTCTATTCGGGAAATTTCCGCGTAGGCCTCAGTTACTCCCGTTTCCTCACCAATCGAGTAACCATCGGTGGCACACTCAGCTACATTCGGATGTCTCTTTACTCTGACTTTTCGGCTGATGCCGTTGCCGCAGATATCGCCGTGCTCTATACCACGGACTTTCGCGGTTTTCGATTTGGCATGAAGATCGCCAATTTCGGCTCTGAGGTGAAATACGTCAACGAATCCTATCCTTTGCCAACCAATTTCACCTTCGGGATGTGTATGAATGCCATTCAAATGGATCAAAACAAGCTGCTGGTCAGCTTCTCGGCTATGAAACCCAATGATGGACAACCATTAGGACAGGCTGGCGCTGAATATAATTTTAATGATTTGCTATTTCTCCGGCTTGGCTATCATCTCAATCACGAAGTCGCCAGGTACTCGTTCGGCAGCGGCGTTCATCTCTCGATTCGGGGGATCAAGACGTGGTTTGATTATGCTTATAGCGACTTGAACTTGCTGGGCGCGGCGCATCGATTTGGATTGCGACTATCATTTTAGTTAGACCATTCACCCAGTTTATATTTGAACCAGCATATTTATGCGCAAAAGCTCTCTTTCTTGATTTTAAAAGGCGAAAGTCACACAAAAAAGCTTACGAAATTGATGTAGGGCCACTGCCAGATCTGTTGTTATTCTAATGGGGTGTTTGCTCGGTTACCCGATTCAGAAGAAATCGACCATTTACAGATCAGCAAGCCCTACTTTTTTTTGAAGTAAGTATGGTAAAACATCATCTGAACAAGTTTTGGCGAGATATTCTTTTTATTACAATGCTCCACGCGGCGACGAATGGCTTTGGTCAGATCAACGATTATGTCTATTTCCAAAATTTCGTCTACCACGCGGATGGGAAGCTTTGCACCCATCAACCACCGTCAGTATCTTTCGTGGCATACTTGAACCAAGACCTCAACAAAATTCTCACTGACCGATCGCCGCGCTGGAGAAAAGGGGCTGATCCGAATATCACGGGAAAGGGCGTTTTCGGCATCGAATTAGGCAACTTCATCGATCCTGCCATCAAAGTCGGTGATACAGTTTCGGTGCGTTTCACCTGCAACGCAACTCAGCAACAAGGCACTTTGACTGAAGTGGTTAGCTCGATTCCATGGTATCGATTCCCTGCCACTTTGCAACTCGTTCCAGCGGCAATTCCAGAATCACCACAAAATGTAACACTCAATCGCACAGCAGCAGGATATCGATGTATCAAGTGGCAAGCGCTACCAGGCCTGAACTATATGGTCTATCGGCGCTCGCTGGCGGATACCTTGCTGGAAAATATTCCTCGGATGCTTTACATTCGGATTGGCGAACACGTCGTGAGCGATAGTTTAATCGATTCTACCGCAAGTATTGCAGAGAAATATGGCTATCTCGTTTTTGCAGTCTCGAGCAACGGTATTTGGGGACCTCCTGCGGCTGAGGTCAACGAAGCCCCGGTCATCAACTTCGGGGACGATCTCACCATTGGCTATATCTCTCGTTTGCCCAAGATCGATTATGTCTGGGGCGAAGAAGTTTCTCGAACCGATGGTTGGCCCAAGGTTGGACAGATTGTAACTTGGCGGGCGCATCTCAAAAATTGGATGATGCGCGATTTGAAGGCAGTTAAATACCAATGGTATCTCGATGGCGCAGCCATGGTCTTGGACTCGATCGACCTTCCTGCAGGCAAGGAGGTCACCGTAGATTATCCATGGACATGGACTTTTGATCGGCATGTGATCAAATTTGTCATTGATCCGAAAAATGAAATTCCCGAGGAGGAAGAAAAAAATAATCAGCTTAGCATTTTCACTGATGCGATTGCTGTTGGATTCTATGTGGAACAGAGCGTCTATGAATATTTTCGGCGCTATCAGCGCGAGTTAAGGGTTCATTCCAATTGTTGGGAGGATTGGGCACAGCGTCAGGTGAGCCGCTGGAACCAGATGTTCGCCGCCGCTATCTACCCTGAATCCCCCAATGGGGTACTGGATCGAATCCGCATTGATGAAATTGTTGTGGTCCCGGATGGCGCATTGCCATTGGCAGGTGGCAGTTACCCAACGAATATGCCTAATCTCAACGACCGCACGGTGGATCTGCAATGGGGGTTCACTGCAGAAGCAGTTACCAGTGGCTTTTACGCAAATCATACCAGCCCCACCGATAATAATCCCTTTTATTTCGAGGGCTCGCTAATCCACGAATTGGGGCACGCCCGCTACCTAATCGACCTGTATGGTTTTAATGTCCATGACGATCGGACTGGCAAAACCGTCGCAATTAAGGAAAATGGCAAGCTGATCGTCGGTACGAATTACATGCCCATGATCGGCAGTGACGCAGTTTATTATTGTCAATTCCAAGGCCTGATGAACAGCAATTATACCTACATAGATCGCTACAGCGCCGCCGCGCTCAATCTCATCGCTGGCTATCGGGCACGACTGGGTAATTATAATGCCCCAGGCAATATTGGGGTGTTCATGCAGGACCTCCCCGCTCAGAATCGACTGACTGTTATGGACGCCTCGGGCAATAAACTCCCGGGCGCTTCGGTATGGATCTATCAAGCGACCGGGAACGCTGGCCAGTGGTATGGCAAATATTTTGATGACATCCCTGATCTGAAATTGCTGGCGGATGCCAATGGGCAGGTGCTATTAGGTCGCTGTCCTTTCAGCAAAACTGGCCGCATTGAGCATACCTACGGTTTTTCCAACGGCGTGATTATCCTCCGCGTCGCTCACGAAGGGAAAGTCGGCTATGGTTTTCTTGAATCTACGTTGTTCAATCTGCAATATTGGAGCGGACACACCAACCTTGGTGATTATGAGCTCAAAATCAATCTGATTCCGACGACTGATGTCGACCAACCGCCCCTTGCAAACCTACCCAACCAATTTGTACTGAATCAGAATTACCCGAATCCATTCAATAGCATCACTAAAATTACTTATCAGTTGCCAGCAAACAGTCATGTCAGTCTCGCCATTTATGATGTCAATGGCCAAATAGTAGAGAAATTGATTCAAGAAGATCAGACTGCAGGAAGCTATCAATATGAATGGCGGGCTTCAGTTGCCAGTGGCATTTACTTCTGCAAATTGGTGGCAAAATGGGATCAAATGCAATTTGCTGATATCAAAAAGATGGTTTTAATCAAATGATCGAGCCGATTTTGGTGGCTTCAGATTCGGGTCGGAAGGGCGCATTGTCAGCTATAATGATTAATTAATAAAATTATCATGCCATCCATTGGCAATCATACAAGGTTCTTGTAACTTGCTATGGAACTGAATTAACAGTTCCATCGATCCCCGGGAGATCATCCGGCCATGCATGGTTCGCTCGTTTTGCAGAAGGCTATCGGACCAGAAATGATGAGAGGAAGAACGATTTGCTAATAAAGATTTTATTACTTTGCTCAATTGGATCAATCATACTGAGTATCGTTCAAGCTGATGAAATGAAATCAGGAGTATTAATGGGCTCTAACAACATTGGGTTGATCACTCTACCATCGTCTTTTCCCAAAGGAAATTACACTCCGCACGGCTATATCGATAATCCCTATCACTCCATGGTGTTCAATCGCAGTGGGGTGATTCGATCGGTCCCGCCATTGGGATTCGGGTGGTGGCGCCGCAACTTCAATGGCAGCTATGGTGGCGGCGATCGCGATCATATCAATTATCTCTGCTTTTTGTTGCTCAGTGTCTCGTGCGGAGGGAAATCATTTGTTACAACCGATGACTTTTCTCAGGCTGGCATTGACTTGGTGTCAAAATATCATAGCAAACATGTGATCAGTTATGACTGGCAATTTCAAGAAATTGATTTCAGCTTGAAATATTTTTTAGCTACAGAACACTCACTGGTCTGCTTGGTCGAGCTTCGGAATTTTGGCGCCACTGAGCAAGAAGTTTTCATTCATGCCACGCATCTCTATGGGTTGTGGGAAACTCGCTGGTGGGGCAGCGATGGATTGGCCAGCAGATACGCCCCAGGTATTGACGCTGGCATCAGCAAGATCTGGGCATATGGGGATATTTTTGCGCTCGGTTCGAATAAAAGAGCTATTGCCCATAAAGCGACGGGATCGTCAGACCAATGGAAAGAATGGCTGAGAAACAATGATCTGAGCACTATCGAGAAAACCACCGTGCATGGCAGCGGGCCATTATATATGGTTCAAAGTTATCATTTTCAAATCCCAGCAAAAGAATACACCTCGGCGATCATTGTGCTAAGTCGCGGGGCTAACGAAAATAATGCAGTCCAAGAATTGCGAACAACCCTTGAGCGCGGATTGAATATTTTAACAAACCAATTGGCTGAAGATGAGTCGTTCTGGTCAAAATGTCCAGTATTGGAAGGGGATTGGCCTGATACCTGGCGACACGGCTGGGTATATGACTGGGAAACCCTGCGAATGAATGTCAGACAGCCGATAGGGATTTATGAGCATCCTTGGGATGCCATGCAAATCCATTCGCCGCGCGCGGTTTTAGGGGAGACGAGCCTTGACATGATGACCCTGAGCTATGCCGATGGAGAGTTGGCAAAACAAGTTTTTTATGGTACTTTTGCTGATGCGCCAATGCCGAATGTCCCTTGTTCGCGAGAGGATGGGAGCATGAATATGATCTCCGCTGATGGCTCGGAGTGCGGCACTGCACCGATGTGGGGCTATCCATTTCATACCATTAAATCGATTTATGCCATGAACCAAGACAGGGCGTGGATCAAAAAGCTCTATCCATTCTTGAAAGCTTACATTGAATGGTGGTTGAAAAACAGGACGGATCCAGAAGGATGGTTGCATTGTAACAATAGCTGGGAATCGGGGCAGGATGGCTCGCAGCGTTTTTTGATTGCCCGAGGTGATGAGGGCGCGGTAGTGAATTTCGTCCGCACTGTAGATGTTGAGGCCGCTATGGCAGAGGCAATGGCCAATATGGCGCTGTTTGCGGAGATCGCTGGTCAAAGCGCCGATATCCCCTATTGGAAGAAATTGGCTCAGCAGCGTCTCGAGCGGACCCGATCGATGTTCGTGGATGGTTGGTTCCGCGATTTCGATGCGCGAGTGAATCAACCGATCATATTGGATAATTATTTTGACGTCATGATGCTGGCGCCGCTTACGTGCCACGTGGCCACCCAAGAGCAAATTGAGGCCATTAGACCGATGTTTGCGTATTTTCGTGCCAATCCTCAACCTTGGCTGGAGTGGCCGCCATTGGTTTTTACCTTTTGTGAAGCTGCCTGGTTCGCCAGAATGCAAAAAATCGCGGCTGAGGTTGTGGCAGACATCGCTGATCGCACCTATCTTCGCACCGATAGTCGCTCCGTTTTGCATGAAGACAAAAATATGCCTTTTTCCTATCGCATTCCTGGCGTTGCCAATGAATTCTGGCCAGTGGCTGAAATCCCAGCAGGTGGAGAAAACTACGGCTGGGGAGCTACGCTCCCTATGAATATCATTCGCAATATCATCGGCTTCCGCGAGACGGAGAATATTTCGGAGACGGAGTTTTATCTTGCCCCAGCAATCCCTGAACGTCTCTTCAAACCAGGAAAGCGATACACAATAAAAAAGTTGAATTATCAAGGCATACAAATCTCTCTCAGTTACACCATCAAAAACTCGGATCGGATGGAAATCGAGCTGGCCTACCGCGCATCAAGATCAGTTGGTCTAACGATTGTGAATGCCAGAGGTATGGTCATCTCAAAACAGGCTGAGAAAAATGAGGCTCATTCAATTGCCTTTGATGGAAAGAATGAGGAGGTTTACAGAATTAGATTTGAATGAAAGGGCTTGAATTCTTGAGAAAGTTCAGAGCCTTCGAAAGAAATAGATCCGAAGAAAAACTGGTTATGAAAACAATCGAATCACAACCATTTTGCTTCCAGAATGTTTCGGGCCATTAATCGAGATGAATAAAGATTTCCAGTTAGCAGCCATGAAAATCTGTCGCTTTGTTTTGATATTTTGTTTAAGCTGCATGGGCTCGATTGCCACGCGTGCGCAGCAAATATTTATTAACGAGCTGATGTCCGCTAACATCGCCACGATTGTTGATGACGATGGGAATTATTCGGATTGGATCGAGATATATAATGCCGGAATTCAAAGAGTCGATCTTATGGGTTTTGGTCTCTCTGATAACCCTTCGCGTCCGTTCAAATGGCAATTCCCTAAAATTGCGATCGAGCCGGGGCAATTTCTGCTATTGTTTGCTTCAGGCAAGGACATTCGCACCGTTCCGATCCATTGGGAGACCATCATCGATTGGGGGGATGAATGGAAATATTTGGTGCCGAGTGCTGAACCAGCACCCAATTGGCGGACACTTGAGTTCGATGATTCTAATTGGCTTACTGGCCCGAGCGGTTTCGGATATGATGATAATGATGATGCCACTCAACTTGGTTCGCCGGACCCATTCCAGCCCTCCCCTATCTCGGTTTTTATACGAAAGACCATTTACATTGAAAATCCAGCCGAAATCATTGGAGCGATTTTGCATGTAGATTACGACGATGGCTTTGTGGCCTATTGGAATGGCGAAGAAATCGCTCGAGCGAACATAGGTTTTGTCGGCGTCCCACCGGCTTATAACCAATTTGCTACCCGACCTGCGGAGGCGCGCATATATCGCGGTGGTGAGCCAGAAAAATTTGTCGTTGAAAACCTGTCAACTGTTTTGCGCCCCGGTACAAATGTTATTGCGATGGAAGTGCACAATTCCGAGCTATATTCATCAGACTTGACGCTGATCCCGTTTTTGACGCTCCAAATGAACGCGGTCCCTTCGCAGGCGCGAGGTCCTTCGCGCCACCTGAAATTTCCGCCATCGCCGAAATTGCATACCAATTTTAAGCTCAAAGCAGCAGGCGAGACGCTCTGCCTCAGCGATGCAACCGGTAAATTGATTGATCACGTCAATTTCGGCTATCTTCCCACCGATGTCTCTTTTGGCCGCCAACCTGATGGTGCCGCTACCTGGCGCTTCTTTGAATCTGCCACTCCAAACGGGCCGAACATTAACACTGGCTATCAGGCCATGCTTGAACCACCACAATTTTCGCATCCGGCCGGATTATACGATCGCGCTCTGGTTCTGGAGCTGATCAGCACTACCCCAGGGGCGACCATCCATTATACGCTTGATGGATCAATCCCAACTGAAGATTCGCCACAATATCAGCAGCCAATCGCCATCGACAAAACGACGGTGGTCCGAGCCAGAGCCTTCGCTCCCACCTGGCTTCCCAGCAGGGCCATAACCCAGACTTATATTGTGAATCAAAATTTCACGATCCCAATTATTTCGATCGCCACAGATCCGATGAACCTCTGGGATCATGAGACAGGCATTTACGTCTTTGGCGATCATGCCGATACACTGAACTATCCGTTTTGGGGGTCAAATTTCTGGCAAGATTGGGAACGTCCCATTCATATCGAGTTTTTTGAGCCAGATGGAAAATTGGGATTTAGCATCGATGCCGGGGTACAGATCTTCGGATCGTGGAGTCGGCTTTATCCACAGAAATCGCTGGCCGTGTTCGCCCGCAATCGCTATGGCGACGATGCCATCAATTATCAGATTTTTCCTGATAAACCAATCCAAGAATTTCAGTCCATTATTTTGAGGAATTCTGGTCAAGATTGGGGCCGCACGATGTTCCGCGACGCGATGATGCATTATCTGGTCAAAGATTTGGACCTTGATGTCCAGGCTTACCGACCCGCAGTGGTTTTCTTGAATGGCGAATTCTGGGGAATTCACAATATTCGTGAGAAGATGAGCGAACACTATCTGGCATCGAACCGCGGAGTCGACCCAGAAAATATCGATTTCATCGAGCGGGATACCATGGTCATCAAGGGGAGCACCGATCATTACCGCCGCCTGCTCGATTACGTGGCCAATCACGATATGCGACTGGCTTCAAGCTATGACTATGTGAAGACCCAAATGGATGTGGAGAATTTCAATGACTACATGCTGACGGTCATGTTTTACGCGAATTCTGATTGGCCCTGGAATAATGTAAAATGTTGGCGTCCCAGAACCCCACAAGGAAAATGGCGCTGGTTGCTCTATGATCTCGATTATGGATTTCACGGCGGCCATCTCGGGCCAGATGCCAACCTTTTTAGAGAAATTCGAAACCAAAAAAACGGAACAACGTTGTTGTTTTTCAAATTGCTGGACAATGAAGCGCATCGCAGGTTATTTGCCAACCAATTTGCGGACCGTTTGAATAGTGTCTTCGAGCCAAGCCGCGTGATCGAGGTGATCAACCAATTCAAAGCTGGTATTGAGCCAGAGATGCCGAAGCATATCGCCCGCTGGAAAGGCTCTTTTGTTGGCCCTTGGTGGTTGGGAAAATCCATCGATTCCATGGAGGAATGGTACGGCCATATCCAAGTGCTGATCGATTTTGCACAGCGCCGGCCTGATTATGTTCGACAGCACATCATGAACGAGTTCAAACTCTGGGATGGAGTGGCTTTTGTCCAATTGAATGTCGTTCCAGCTAGCGCTGGCCGCATTCGCATCAACAGCCTGATCCCCAGAGATTATCCATGGAGCGGCATCTATTTTATTGATCTACCAATCACACTAACCGCCATTCCCAAGCTCGGTTATCAGTTCAAAAAATGGATCGGCGCAAATCCGACAGATTCGTTGTCCATTTCGACCATGATCCAAAATGGCCAGGTGATAACCGCGGTTTTTGAGCCAACAGGAATTTCTGCCGTGCCAGTGGTGATCAATGAGATCAATTATCAATCGTCACCAGCTTTTGACACAGAGGATTGGCTCGAGCTCCATAATTTTGGGGATACTGAGATTGATTTGTCTGGTTGGGTGCTGATGGATAGTAACGATGACCATCGGTTTACGTTTCCTGAAAATTGCATTATTCCAGCAAAAGGCTACTTCGTCATCTGTCGCAGCGCAGCGACTTTTAGGCGTTTTTTTCCCAAAGTATTGAATCAAACCGGTGATTTGGATTTTGGGTTTAGCAGTGAGGGCGAACTGCTTCGATTGTACGATGCCGCAGGCCAATTGATCGATTCGGTTCATTACGGGGTAACTTATCCCTGGCCCGAAGCGGCTCGAGGCGAGGGCTATTCATTAGAGCTTCGCGATCCGAAACTAGATAATGGATTGCCGCAGAGCTGGTTGGCCTCGACCCGTATCGGCGGGACCCCAGGAACTGCCAATAGTGCGATTCAGACAAGAGTAGCAGCCTCATTGGGAATAGGGCTCCCCTTTGAATTGGCTCAAAATTATCCCAATCCGTTCAATGCGCAAACGACAATTCGCTTCTCCCTGCCCCAGGAACAACGGGTGATTTTGAAAATTTTCAACATTCGTGGCGAGGAAGTGATGACGTTGATCGATGGAACACTGCTGGGAGGCCTTCACGAAATTCATTGGGACGGCAGGAATCGACTTGGCGAGAGGGTCCGATCTGGAATTTATTTTTGCTTGCTGATGGCTGGGCAGGAACATGAAGTGAGGAAAATGATTTTAATGGAATGAGGCTTAACTCGGGAAGTTGATCCAATTCTTCGGACTCATCCGTTCACCTCTCTGCGTTTGAAAGGAAAATTGCTTAACCTTAAACCTGTTTACGTAGCCAGATGGGTGCAAATTGTATCTAAGCATTATTTCGGAGGACCATTAAATATGAATTGCTCCAAATTTTCTGTCAAAATGATAAACTCATTTTTACTCCTGATTTTGATTTTTCTTCCCTGGAGGAGCTTGGCGCAAATGACCATTATCAAACCGATCGACCTCTCCAGCGGGCTGATGGACAGCTCCATCCTGGTCAAAACAGATCCGGAGCTATCTTCTAATCTGATTCGAAAAATTTTTGATGGCAATCAACTCACGGAAGCTGCGCTCTTTACTTCCGATAGCTTGGTCGTTACATTAAAACTCATAAATCCAGTCGAGATTTCTCGGAGCAAAGTGTTCTTCTGGCATAATGGCAAATGGAGCTTAGAAACAGCCGAAACAGAAACCGATTTGCAAAACAAAACTGGCTCTTATCGCATCCTTGTCAACAACGCTGACTTTTTCAGTTTTCAATGGGATTCGGTCTCATTTGAGACGATGAAACCCACATGGTTAAGGCTGAACGCCCGAAATTATGAGAGCAAGATGATGCTTATTGGCGAATGGCAACTGCTGACCACCCATAATCTCATCGGTCTGAAGATCATGCCTCAACCTTTGCGGCTCATTCCTGGAACATCGCTCAAGCTCAAAGTGAAAATCTATGACGATCGAGGCGTCCTTTATCCTTATACGCTCTCTGATCCGATCTACTGGAATTCCGATAATCCAAATGTTGCAATTGTGGACGATGTAGGTTTAATCACTGGAATTGCCCTGGGCTCTGCGAATGTGATTGCCGCAACACCGAAATTGAAAGGGACCACGGCCGTGACTGTCGAGACCGATTTCACATCTCCCAAGGCCAAACCATTATATCGCAAAGTGGCGGTTGTGATCCAAGATCAGATCATCGACTTCACGCATAAGCGCCGAATCCATGAGGTGCGCGGTTGGAATGACCCGATGCGATACATCTATCAATTGATCGATACATTCAACGAAGTCAGCGATGGCGTGGTGCAATACCAGATTGCTGACGTTCGGAACGACCAGGTTGTTTTCAGCCGCATGGATGGAGAGTTCATGACGATCGATACCTTGGCTTATTTTTTCGGCTCCAATTCGCGGCTTTATGGGCGAGAAACGCCTGGGACGTTGCAATACATCGCTGAAATCGAGAACCGAGTCAAATTTGACTATAACGCGATGATCGATTATTATGATTTTGCCAATAAGCGAAACATGGAAATGATTCATGAGGTCTGGGTGTATGCCTGGCCTTTTGCGGCGATGTACGAATCGCAACTGGTCGGCCCAAATGCATTCTGGTACAACTCCCCCCCACTGTCGCATCCTGGTTTGCAGAAGCAATTGCCTGTGATGGGCTGGAATTATGAACGAGACCTGGCCTGCGCTTTGGAGAGCTACGGACACCGCTCCGAAAGCGCCATCTCCCATGCTTTTGGTGGCTGGAACACGCGCTCGCCCAATCCAACCGACTGGGATATTTTCACGCGGATTGACAAGGATTTCCCTGGTATGGCTCACGTGGGAAGCATCCATTTTCCGCCCAATGGCTTACACGATTATGACTTCGCGAATCCGCGGTATGTGGTGACCTACGCTGATAATTGGAAACGCTACCCGATCATTTTAAATCAAACTCGAGTAATTAATGCCAGTGAATGGGGATTTTCGCATGAGGGTTACATGCGCTGGTGGTTCAATCACCTGCCGCGCTATGAAGGCGTGACAGATAGCATGCTGAATAATTGGTGGCACTATATCGTGGATTATGAGGGTGCGGTGGAACAGGCCAAGCGGCTGCTAACAAAGGTCACAAACGAAACTCCCCATGGCACTCCTCGACATTATCGATTGGAGCAAAACTATCCGAACCCTTTTAATCCTACGACGAAGATTCGGTTTGAATTAGCCGCCGATCAGCAAGTTGTGGTGAAGTTGTATGACCTGTTGGGCAGAGAGGTGAAAACATTGTTGCATCAGTGGTATTCTTCTGGACGTCATGAGATCACTCTCGATGGCAGCGAATTAGCCAGTGGCATCTACTTCTATCGGATTCAGGCGGGAAGTTTTACGGCCACGAAGAAATGTATTTTACTCAAGTAGCTGTGGAAACCATTCGCGCACCGCGTGGCTAAAGCCGCTTTCGGCATTACTCGCGGTGCATCGAAATTTATTTTTCAATTCAATTGGTGCATTTTCGACAACAAAACTATGCCCAGTCCAATTTAATAGATCCAGATCATTATAGTCGTTCCCGATTCCCAGCACCATTTCTCTTGGACAACCCAATCGTTCGCAAAGCCAAGCAGTCGCGGTAGCTTTGGACACATTTTTGGGAAGTATCTCAACCCAAATTGATTTGCCATCTAACGCCGAGGTGGCACGAATAACATTAAATTGGGGCAATTGGCATTTAATCTGATCATAAACTGTTACCCCATCTGGGATGATCACGACAAATTCACTACTAGCTCCAATGGTATCAATTGGTTGCTGGAGCGGAGCCGCAAAACCTTGGTAGATTTCGATGCGCCGCCAAAAATCGGGATTGGGTCTGACCTGAGAGTCAAAAAAAAGGAAATGATGGTTGTCCGGAATGGGCATCTGAATCATGAAATCCATCTTTAATTGAATGAGAAAGTTTGCAAGGAAGGCAGTCTCTGAAGCTGTTAATGATCGTTCTAACAAGATTTCCTGCTGGGTCCAATCCATTACCCCCGCTCCAGAAGAGAAAATCAAATAATCAATCGGGAATTCGGTTGGCAGAACTTTATTAGCGGAATACACCGAGCGACCAGTCGCCACCACTCGATAAACATTTTTGGTTTTAAGCAATTGCAGCAATTGATAATCTTGCTCACTGATCCGATGATCTGGCCCTAACAAAGTTCCATCCAGATCCGAAACGACCATTATCAAAGGTTGGGATATCATATTTTCAAAAAATGACTTTTTGTACTGTTCACTTTTCATTTAGCCACCTAAAATCGATAAGCTATTTCATGTGCATTGGCTCGGCAAATTAATGAAATTTACCAAAAAAAGCAACTCATTTCTTCCCTTGCAGAACTTGGGTTATTTAAAATGATCAATTTGCAAACGCGTGCAAGTTACTTTTGCGGATGCATGGGTCTGCTTGATTCTAATAAATATCTCGCTATGACATACCCGCCCCCATTTAACAATTGGCGTCTATCAAAAATTGACCAATCATTATGAATGAACCACTTGGATGAATCGAAACGAGAAGCCAGATATCTGCTTTTGATAATAATTTGGCAATTGAAATAAATCAAACAATTGTCTTGCATTTAGCAATTTTTTTCATTATATTTTAGTCGAAAAATAAAAAAATTCGAGAGGAATGTTCGATGAACAATTACGATATTGGCGATGAGGTTGAAGCCTACTGTGGCAAATGCAAGCTCGATACACTTCATATTGTAACTGCAGTATCAGATGATCAGATCGAAAAAGTCATGTGCAAAGTCTGCATGGGCTATCACCGCTATAAAATGCCACAAAGCGCTGCATCAATCGTTGCGTCCTCCAAAAATCGTAGCACGAAGACTGAACCAAAAGCCGTTCAGAAACGGGCGCGCCGCGACAAATGGACCAAGATCTTAGAAGATTTAGACTCAAATGTCGCGGTTGAATACTCGATGGAAAAAACCTATCAGCCGGAAACCCCCATTCATCATGAGATTTTCGGATTCGGTGTGGTCAAAAATATCATCGATAGCCGCAAAATCGAAGTGCTGTTTCGTGATGGCGAAAAAATTCTGGTCCAGAACTTCCACCGACCTTAATAAGACCTGCTAATCTCGTAGAACGACCTCTAGCGTAACGATCTTATTCTTGGTGACGTGTATGGATATTTTGTCCGCATGAAATGCTGCTGGTGACAAATACTGCTCATTTAGATTTACGAATTTGGCACTTGCGATCGGCTTCCAAAAGCGAATGGTTCCCACCACCGTCTCTTCTGTTGGATTGAACACCCGCACAATTAGTCCTTTGCCTCGATCAGATTTTTTGATGGCGGAAAGTACCAATTGCTCTGGCTCAATCTGAACGAAAGCCATGGTATTCGGCAAAGGGCCGTGGCTTCTTCCAGTCTGGTTGAGATGAAGTCGGAGGTTAAAGTTCAGCGCCTCGCGATAGACCTGACCAGTGTTCCAATTGCCCTGATAGGGATAAATGGCGTAATCGAATACAAAAGGTCGCAGGCATTGGCACATGATCTGGGTTTCGTCGGTCGCCACGTCTTCGGGATCAGCGCCGATGATGGGAAACCGATAAGTGCGGAGCAATGTCAGTCCGATGGTTCGATCCTCATCCTCATGAACTGCGTACTCTGGCAGGCCAATATTTAAAATTGCCAATCCGCTCGTCCCATCTTCAATACCACAGAACATATATTGCGGATAGTAGGGCAGCATTGGCTCTTTCCAAGTGGAAGTATCCGGCAGATGGATGTCTCGCTCGGTTACATCGAAGTGGGTTTCTGAGTACGATCGATCGACGTGGCGATAACCAGATGGGAACATCACCCGCAGCTTATGATCGCGAATGGTATTATTGAATTCGGTGCGAATTTCCAGGCAGCGAGCACCTTTCTTGAGCGTAATGAACGAAGTGATCTTCACGGGCACCTTGTTTGGATTCCGCCGGCTGCGATCTTTCAGTGCATCGATGGGGACCATTAACATGGTTTCGACCTGGTACTGACCCAAAAGGGGACCATCATATCGCTTCGCAACGGTTGTAGCTGCCCCGATGCTGGTGATAATTTCATCCTCGTCCGCCGGGCGATGGGTGGCATGATCGCCAACTTCAGAGCGATCTTCGAAATAGTGCAACCCCTGATACTCCCTTCCATTCTGCTTATTCAATAAATCGATTCGTCCGTCAGGCAGAATCTCGGCGCGGAGGTATTCGTTTTCCAGCACATTGGCCTTTGGGGACATCGTCCCATAATTGATCTTAGGTCCCGATTGGGGCTTAATGATAAAAGTTTTGTAGCCCAAAGAAGGTACATCTGACAATGCGATTGCGCAGTGGACCCTTCTGGCTTTATACGGGATCGGAAATTCATAAGGATTCTTCACGATTGGTCCGAACGGATAACTTCGGAAAAATTGGGCTGACAACTCACGGCCATGTGGGTCCTCGACGCGAAACCAATGGGCGGCCGATTCCTCTGGCAGATCAATGACTGCTGTGACCACCTCATTCCTGACAAATTGGGTGGGATTGAAGGCGATCAAACATATGGCATCGGACGAGAGATGACGATTGTCGATATTTTTGACGATATGCGCCATAGCCCGACGGGACATATTATCTGCCAAATGTCGCACCTGCCGATGCCGATACTCAACATCCTCGTGCACCAGGTCGATGCTGCAACCAGCAATGCTGTCGTGGGATTGGTTGGCCAAAAGATTTTTCCACGCCAATTTCATCATTCCGCTTGGAAATTCCATACCCAATTGCTCGGCCAATGCGCACCACGTATCCGCATTCTTCTGCAATTTGTTTTCGCTCTGCCGATTTTGTTGCTTCAAGTACATCCGAGCGCTCAACATTCCTGGAAATAGGTTTTGCCAGAGGCCATCCACCATGGTGTAACGGAATTCGCCGCGCTTGACTTCCAGCTCTGGGGCTCGAGCCTTTACCGCTTGAACATAATCATAAAATGAAGAATGCACATAGATATCCCCAGTATTAAGCGCATTTGCATGAGCGATAATTTCTGGGGTTCGCGGATAGGGATTCACCTGATCCATCCCATCGAGATAAAGCAATTGATCGCAAGTGGCATCCTTCACGGCATGGCTCTTGATTTCCTCCAGCGCTCGGGGCAAATTCTCCAAATAGAGATGCTCCAGATGTTTCCCCTCCAACAACCAATAATCAAATCCCTGGAATTCTTCATCGCAAGGATGAAACGGCAATTGGTCTTCGCTCCAGTGATAATCCCATTCAAACGGCCATTTGTTCAACGCCACAGGGCGATAAACATGCACATACCAGTTTGCTCGACCGTAAGGATTGACCGAACGCATTCCCATCACTCGACTTCCGTCCGGTGCTTCCCAAATGAACTCATGTTTGGTGACGCGATTGTTGTTACCGCGATAAAAGAAAATATGATCCAGCCCAAAGCCCTGATAAATTTGCGGCATTTGCGATGACTGTCCGAAAGAGAAGGGGCTATAACCTGACCATTTCTTTCCCTCCCATGCCTCTGTGATCAGCATTCCCATCAAAAGATTTCGTACAATGGATTCACCGCTGATCTCTGGCGTGTCTGGCAAGCAATACCATGGTCCGATTTGGATGCGACCTGCTTTGATGAGGCGCCTCAAATCTGGTTCTTTCTCCGGCTTGATCGCTAAATAATCTTCCAATGGTATGGTCTGAGAATCTAGCAAAAAATATTTGTAATCTGGATTGGTATCCAAAAGTTCGATTAAGCGGTCGAACATGTCGACCAGCAACATTCGAAATTCCTGAAAGGGATAGCGCCATTCTCGATCCCAGTGAGTGTGAGAGACGACATGAATGGTATAAGACTTGTTCATTTGGGACATGCATTACTCCTGTAAATTAGGAAGTTTTCAATAGCTTGGGAATTGAAGAATATGGTTATCGATAAGACAAGCAACGATTTCATTTTATTTTTGAAGGCCAAAGGTATAGGTTCGGGTGATCCAGAGATCAGTAGCCTGACCGTCCTTTTTCGCAGGGACATACCGACCCTTCAGAGCTGCCTCTCGCGCCGCATTGGCACAAGCATCGCTTCCAGTACTGTTTTCGATGACGATCACCTGAATGACCCTCCCGTTGGCATCGATGTGGAGGCTCAACTTCACCGTTCCCTGTATCCCCTTCTTCTGTAATTCTTCTGGATATTCGGGAATTACCTCAAATAGCGGCCGGGGTTGGATGATTTGAACTGGCTCAGGGATCAATCCTGAGCCCGATATCGCAGACGCACTGCTGAAATTAAGCTCGGTATCATCGATCGTGATGTCATCAGGGAGGGCAATGTCATCACTGGGGATAGGTACGGCTGGTCGCGCTGGCGGCTTCGGTGCCCCCACTTGACGAGTAATTGGAATTTCTTCCACTGTGATAGCGCTGCCGATACATTTGATTTGTTCCGGGCGATTCACTGTGACCTTTGGGAATAACAAAAATAGCAAGATCATTACCAGCAAGGTCACCACTAGCGACATCTCGAGTCGGCGATAATAGTGGCTATGAAAGGCTTGTTGAATTTTATGTGCCAATTGTCATATTCCCTCGAATGGCTCGCAAAGACCCATTGAAATTTGGGCGAATACTCATCAATAAATCTCTTGTCGATAAATTTTAAGGCACTATTCGTTGCATTAACAATCCGATTTTAATCAATCAGTGTTTCCGATGCAAAGCGTTCACCCGAAACATTGCTGATAAGAAAGCTTTTTTCAGCATTAAATCTGGCGCTGAAATGGGCAGTTAGGGAATATTTGCTGGAGAAACTTTGAGGCTTCGCATCAAGCTGGATTCCCATTTAGTGACCTAAAGCAACTTTGTTCATCGACATCGCCCGGCAGGGCCAGAGGTTTTCATTTATACGCAACAGCTTGCCAGCTCAGATAATTTCAAAACTATCGCGTTTTACCCAACCAACTTTGCCATCGGGGAGCCGAATTCGCGCCCAGTTTTCGCGAGTGTCTTCGATCCGCACTTTAACCCCCTCGTGCAGAGCGAATAGCTCGGTCCCTTGCTCATCCGGGGAGCTCAGCACTTCTATTTTATCGGATAAGA
This sequence comes from candidate division KSB1 bacterium, assembly GCA_034506395.1. Taxonomy (NCBI): domain Bacteria; kingdom Pseudomonadati; species Candidatus Zhuqueibacterota bacterium. The sequence goes on from JAPDPQ010000004.1 coordinate 91,066, forward strand.
TAATCGCGTCGCGAACTGAATTTTGGTCATGGGTCCGAACGATTAGAATAATGGTAACCAATAAGAGCAATGCAACCAGCGGTATGAGGCCGACCGAGACAAGACGCTGGATAGCCCGCTTTCGAACCAAAATGTAGAGGATGATGAGCACCGCAACCAAAAGATACAACCCGATAACTATGAAAGTGAGGGTCTCAATGCCCCAAAGCATTTTGATCGTAGTGATCCAGCGGCTCAGGAAGAACTGTGGCGGAATTACGATTTTATCCACCACAGATAGATTCGCTATTTGTAGGTTGAACTGAATATCCTCATTTTTCGGATTGAGTCGGGCAGCCCTTTCGTAGTTCAATATGGCGCGGCCAATTTGTCGGCTCTTATAATAGGCATTGCCAAGATTGTAATATACTTGCCAACTCTCATAACCGCTGTTGATGATCTCAAGATAGCGGGCGATCGCCTCAGTATATTGCTCCTGTTGATAGAGCCGATTGGCTTGCTCGAATAAATATTGATTGTGATCGGCTCGAACCGGCCTAATCACCAAAGCTAAGAGCAATGCAACTAATGCCCAGCATAATTTGTTTTTCCATTTCAGAACCATATTCACACCAAAGCTAAACTTCATTCTCCGTCGCACCTTTTTCAGTGAGAGGAACATATCCTAAACAATTTTCTCCAGCTCTATGATCGCTTGTTTTGCCTGTTCAAAGAAGCGTTGCATCTCATCCAATCGCGAGTTGGCGGGCGCGAAGCGCTGGTAATCACAAATCTGCAAGCAGGTGAGATATTGTTTGATTACCGCCTCATTCACACCACGGGACCGCATTAAGTTTTCCACTTCATCGGTAATTATTCCAGCCGCGGAAATGTTAAACTTATCACCCAAAAACCCCATTAATGACCGGGAAACCTCTGCATAAAATTGCTTCTGAGTCTTTTCCGATAGCAGCTTTTTCGCATGATGAAGCCGCTTCATTGCCATTTGATTGGCTCTGATGCTTCGGGCATAGGCGACATTTTCAGCCAATTTATCTAAATGCCTACGATAACCAGCCGCTACTACAATTAATACTACTGGCAGCAGCAAGATCAGCACGAAATAAGCGGATTGATAGAACCAATGCCCTATTCTTTTGAACTCTGGAGATGCTAATTGAATAAATCGAATGTCCTTGCCCACCAGACGAATCTCTTCTTTTGAAAGACCTGTGGCGACAGTCATAAATTCGTCGCTGCCCTTCTCGACATCAATCAGCATCTCTGGGCTCCGTAAGGTGCGATATTGCCCAGTTCCGAGGTCAAAATAGGACAACGTCACTGGCTTGATTCTTTGCTGCCCAGGATAGCGGGGGATAATCACGTATTCATAATTTTTATAACCAGTGATCCCATTCTCGGTTCGATCGATTTTTTCAGAAACTTTTGGTTCGTATCGCTCGAAGTCAGGAGGCAATTCCAGCCGTGGGGCAGGGATCATTTTGATATTGCCCTTCCCAGAGATCTTAACATTAAGGGTAATGGCTTCATTTGTCTTCACCGCTTGCTTGTCTGCTGTAACAGTGAGATTAAAACTGCCCACCAATCCAGAAAAATCCGAAGGTTTTCCTTCTAACGGCAATGGCATGACCTCAATTGTCACTGGTTTTGACGTCACGATCTGCCGCACCGTGCGCCCGAAGAATGGATCATCGAAGAAGCTATCAAAAATCGATCGGCGACGTGTTTGAACCCGCACATCACATTCGATCGACATTGGGCTCACAGTTTTGGTCCCAGCATCGGTTGGAAATAAAGCCATTTTCCTGATCTCTGCCACAATGTACCTTTTTCCATCCAGGATCTCTTCATGGGTAGCTGGCTGATTGCTGCCAGGAAATTCTTCCACCCAGAATCCTGGCGTCTCGGGAAGCTTATTAATGCCAAATTGGGTTACCGAGACGCGGGTATAAATTTTATAGGTCAAAATCACTGGTTCATTCACGTAAACCCGACGTTTATTTGCAGTGACTCTGAGGAATAGGTTGTCCTCTATTGCTGCATCGAGCGATTGATCGGGTTGCGGCTGAGGTGTTCGCCTGGGCTGGGTTCCTGGCGTTTGACCGCTTGCAACCACTTCGATATTGATCGGCTGAGAGCGAAACTCGCGATCTCCGTATTTGATCACTGCTGCAGGGATCGTAAACTTACCGATCGCTGTGGCCATATAGGTGAATGAAAACGAACGCGAGACCGACATCCGGCCGTTGATGATCTGAATATTTTGTGATGTTCCAGAACTGCCGAGGTAACTGGCAAAGGCGCTCAAATCTGGCAATTGGGGATCTCCAGCCGCATTGGCCTTTTCGCCAGAGATCTCAATGGTTAGCGTGAACGGTTGATTCAAACCTATAACCGTCCGATCCACTGAGGCCGAAATCTCTATCTCAGCCCCGAGCCCGAGGGGCGCGTTCATTATCAAAAATATCCCCAGGATCAATATTGGAACGATCCGTTTGCCTTTCATTCTGTACCTCTATATCTGAATGTTTCAGATTCTCTTGTTTCAAATAGGATTTCTCATTAATACTTTTTATAATTGCCGAGCGCAAATCGCTTCCAGCTTACCAATCCTTCAAGACCCGCACTGATCCTGTCCTCACTTTGCTTCGCTCTTTCTGCAAATCCTTTTCATCTTTGTTCAACGCATCTAAAATGCGTTCCGCCTCCTCTTTGCTCATTTGCTGCTGATCGCGCTGCTCTCCTGATGGCTGTTGTTGCTGATCTTGCTGTTGTTCGGCTTGTTCCTGTTGCTCTTTCTGCTGCTCTTGTTCCTGTTGCTGATCCTGTTGTTGATCTTGTCCCGATTGCTGGTGCTGTTCCTGCTGTTGCTGCACACCGCTTTGCGGTTGCTTTTGTGCCTGATTTTTGAGCTGCGTCCGGACAAATTCCAGATTGTACTTCGCATCCTCGTCGTCGGGATTCAATCGCAGCGCCTGTGTATAAGCTAATATGCTTTCTGGCAATTTTCCAGCCCGATAGAGGGCATTGCCCATGTTATAATACGCCTTGGATTGTTTCAGCACATCATTCGATGACAGACTTTTCTCATAAGATTTTAATGCCTCTTCATAATTTCTCTTTTTATAGAGCGTGTTTCCAATATTGAAATGGATGATTGGATTTTCAGGATTGCTCACCAATGCATCCCGATACTTATTGTTGGCTTCATCATATTTTTGCTCGCTATAAAGCCGATTGCCCTCCAGCACCTGCCTTCGGCCTGGCTGGGCCATGATCGTCGGTGCAGTGAACACCAGGAACAAAAGCCCCATCCAAATTCGATTAAAAGCGACCACGCCATTCCTCCTTCACCTTGCGTCGCTCTGAGATGAATACCTCCGCAATCAGCAAGATGATGCTAAAAATCAAGACATATTGAAATCGATCTTCATATTGGGAGAACTTCAGCGATGCTAATTCTTTCTTTTCCATTTTGGAAATCTCTTCATAGATTTTCTTCAACTCGCTTTCCCCTCCACTCGCCCGATAGTATTTTCCGCCAGTTTGCAAGGCGATCTTTTCAAGCGTCACTTCATCCAGTTTGCTGGTCACGACTTGATTATCACGATCTTTTTTATAACCAATATTGCGACCGAATTGATCATAGATTGGGATGGGCACGCCCTGAACAGATCCGATGCCGACAGTGTAAATAACGACGCCCTCTTTTTCGGCAATCTCAGCCGCCTTCAACGGTTCTCCCTCATGATCTTCGCCATCAGTGATGAGGATCAGCACTTTATGTTTCCGTTCGCGTTCATCGAAGGTCTGCACCGCTTTTAAAATCGCTGCCCCAATAGCAGTTCCTGGCGTGGGCAGCAGATCACTGTCCATGATATCCAGAAACATCTTCGCCGCCCCATAGTCCAACGTCAAAGGACATTGAACAAAAGCATCGCCAGCAAAGGCAATGAGGCCAATCCGGTCGCCCTGCAACAAATCAATAATGTTGGACACCATATGCTTCGCCTTCTCAAGTCGATTCGGCTTGATGTCTTCCGCCTTCATGGAAAGCGATACGTCAATGGCGACCAAGATGTCAACCCCCTCCCGTTTCACCTCTTCCAGTTTGGTGCCGATTTGGGGCCGAGCCACGGCCAAAATCATAAAGACGACCGACAAAATAATTAATGCCACCTTCCCCAACTGCCGCTGTCGGCTAATCGATTGCGTCAGCTTCTTAATTAATTCCAAATTGCCAAAGCGAGCTAACGCTTGCTTTTTCCATCGGAATGCCATGACATAAAAAACGATCAACAGGGGGATCAACCAGAATAATTGTAAAAAAATTTGATGTGCAAACCGCAACATAGTTATTCATCCATTGTATCTCGTCTTATCCATTTGCTGGAGTGTTAGCAAGAGACTGCCCAATGGGTATTTTCGATCATCAGGGGATCTTTCGGAAACGGGTGTTGGCTAAAACAATTTCCACAACCAGAACCCCCAGTGCCAGCAGCACCAAATTGACGAACAGCTCATGATACCGCGTGAATTGTTTTACCTCGATTTTGGTTTTTTCCATCTCTCCGATCTCGCGATAGATATTCTGGAGGCTGGTCTTATCAGTAGCGCGGAAATATCGCCCACCCGTAATATTCGCGATCTTTGTGAGGACTTCTTCATCGATATCGACCTTCATAGGAACATATCGTTTTCCCAAAAACGGGTCATCGATCGGATAGAGCGCCTCTCCCTTGCCACCAGCGCCGATGGTGTAGATCCGTATATTCAGTGCCTTCGCAAGACGGGCAGCAGTGACTGGGTCCAACTCACCGCGGTTATTGCGACCATCGGTGAGCAAAATGACCACCTTGCTTTTCGCTTTACTGGTGCGAAGACGATTGACACAATTGGCAATGGCCATTCCAATAGCCGTCCCATCCTCGATCATCCCGATTTTGATCTCCTTCAAGAAGCTTAATAGAATCCCATAATCGAGCGTCAATGGGCATTGAGTGAAGCTTTTTCCCGAAAAAACGACCATCCCAATTCGATCGTTGGTTCTCCCTCTGATGAATTCTTCAGCGACCTCCTTGGCCACATCGAGGCGATTCTGATGGCGCGCCAGATCTTCCGCAAGCATACTGCTAGAAACGTCCATGGCAAGGATAATATCAATCCCTTCGGTGATGATTTGCTCTTCTTTGCTGCTGGACTGTGGCCGGGCAAAGCCGACGATCAGCAAAGTGATTACCACCAGCCGCAGCAAAAACAGCGCATGCCGATATTTTTGGGATGGTGTTTTGCCAATATTTTTGATAATCCCCACATTGGAGAAGCGCAACGTGCCGCTCGCTTTCCGGTATTTTTTCAAGTACCAGAAAATCATAATCGGGATAATCACCAATAAGGCTAAAAATTCTGGATTGGCAAATCGAAACATTGCTTACTTCACCTCCTCAGCAATCGCATCTGCCTTATGGCTCATTTCATCAGCCTTGGCAGCTTCGGTTGATTGAGCCACCATATCACCCACCGCCACTGTTTCTTCTTCAATGACGATTTTGGTGCGATTGACAATCTCAAATGCCTGTGCGATCGCCCTTTGGTTTTCCGCTTCGGTGGGAATGTATTTGGCAAATTTCACCAGGTCGCAAGCTAGTAGAAAATCCTCTACCAATTGAACCACTTCCGATTCGATCTCCGCCTCGATCATGGCATCGATCAACTGCGTGGTAGTCATTTCAATCGCTGGAATGAAATACCGGCCTTCAATATAACGTCGAATGATCTCGGAGATCCGAATATAGAATTGTTTTATCTCTCCAGTTTGCAAGAGTGATGCTTGCAACAGCTGCTCTAATGCTTCAAGTGCCACTTCATGAGGCGGTCGCGGTGGCTTTTCTGCGCGAGGAATTAGCCCCTTCCCCTGCCGAATCCGTTGAATCACAATATAGCTGAGAATGCCAATAGCAAGGACAATCATCGCAGCGATGGCGTAGCGGATGTACTGCTTCCAATCCCTTTCAATGACCAGAGGCGGCTTGATGTCTCGAATATCACCAGCCTCGCTAGGTTTGAGACTCTCTACTACGATCTTGATCTGTTCTGTGGCAAGCTCCTGCCACGTGGTATCACCAGGTAGCTGATAGCGAATTGAGACCGGTGGAATTTCATACTCCCCAATATCGAAAGTCGAGATGATGTATTCGCGACGCTGAACAATTTCGCCTCCCCGCTTCTCTGGTGTCAGATCATTATAATCGCGAATTTCGAACTGCCCCAAATTTGCTCCTAACTCTGGCAATGCTATTGTCACATCGCTATCATGGCTGATGATGATCGAATATCGGATCAGATCTCCAATTTTTATTTTGTTTTTATCAACTCGGGCTTCAATGGTAACTCTCCCGCCAGCGATCAGTAATCCAGCGGCAAAGGCCGCGCACGACCAAATCAACCCGAACAGCAATGACTTTCTCAAATCCATCTTAGAACCCATTTCAAGCCACCTTTCAATCATCGCCCGCAACATTCAACAAGCAGCATTTCAACTTGAACGAAGGCTTCTTGTGTGTGGTTGCTTAAATTCGTGCTCCGAGCTCACATTACCCTTTAATTTAAAACATCATCGAAAACTTGAACTCCCTCGGCACGCATCAATCGTTCTACCATCCGCCGATATACATCTTGTTGACGTTCGATCAACAGATCTTGCGCCACCTGTTGCTGCACTTCTTCAAACGGCTTTTCTCGAATTACGTTTCCTTCTTTATCCTTCTCCACATATTTCTCTTTATTGGCGCGATAATAGAGCTCAACATCGGCAGGTTCGATTTTAATCTCTTTTCGGATTTGATCCTGCAGATATTTCTGAACCATGATGCTTTTTTTCGCCTGAAACGCGGCCTCAATGACCTCTGGTTCCTTATCCAGGCCCATGTTTTGAGCTGACCTATATAATAGTTCAGTTAGAATATATTGATTGAGAAACTCCAGCTTTTTCTCTTTGGTATTGTATTGGGCGCGGATTGACGGGGGCAACTGGTTGAGCTCAAAATCAATATCTCCCTGGGTGATCTCTCTCGATCCAATGCGCGCCACAACCGCTCCAGGCCGCTTGGTCGGAACGGCCTGAGCGTCCAGACTGGTCGTCTCTTTTAACGTCTGAGCAGCGTCTTCGCTGCGCTCCAACCGCTCCAAGCAGGCAATGATTTTCTGGTCCACTTGACGCCGCAAATCATCTCTTGGGTTGAAATATTTGACACGAATATAATATGCCAGCGCATTCTCATAATCTTTCAAGCGCTCGAAATAGATATCGCCAATGGTATAGCTGATATTGGCTTGCTCGGTCTCATCCAATTTATAATTGTTCAAATATCGCGCGTATTCAGCGGCAGATTGTTTGAACAACTGCCGATTGTAAAGCTCATTGGCATAATTTCGTGCCTGGTCCTTGCTCATATTCGGCTCTAACGAACGGGAGCAGTGGCTTAGCAAGATCAGGCTTAGCATCGTAATTAGGACCAGCCTATTTCTCATTCTCGATTTCCCTCCGGCTATTAATGAAGTGAACTGTTAAAATCATGCTGTCCAATTGGCAGCAATCCTTAGGTGTTTTTCATTTTTTCTTTTTCAATATCACATGCAATGCCAAGTTGAAGCTCTACTTTGAAGCAAACAAAATAACCTCCTTCATGCTAATGAAATCGTTTTGCACGCGCTCGGAAAAACTTGATCAGCGGCTCAATATATGGTTGATCGGTTTGAATATCGATATGATCGACCTTGATTGATTTGAATAATTTATTCCGCTGCCAAATATCCTGAGCGGTTTGTTTAGCATAGAGGTTTCGCACGCCAGGATATGAAGTATCGACCACGACGATCTCACCAGTCTCAGCATCTTCTAATTCAATAAAGCCGACATCAGGTAGGGATAATTCGCGCGGATCAGTGATGGTAATAGCGACCATATCATGGCGACGATTAGCGATCTGCAACGCCTTTTCATACCCCGTGTTTAGAAAATCAGAAACCAAAAATACAACGCTGCGCCGACGGGTAACGCGGTTCAAATACTCTAAGGCATTCGCGATATCAGTCTGCGTTCCTTGAGGCTTATGATATAGCAGCTCACGCAACACACGAAGGACATGAGATTTCCCTTTTTTAGGAGGGATGAACTTTTCGATTTTATCGGTAAAAATGATCAATCCAACTTTATCGTTATTTTTGATCGCTGAAAAAGCCAATAGCGCACAGATTTCGATCGCAATCTCCCCTTTCATGCGCTCGTGGGTGCCAAAATTGCCAGATGAACTGACATCCACCAAGAGCATAACTGTTAACTCGCGCTCTTCCTCAAAAATTTTGACAAATGGGTGCCCCATCCGCGCCGTGACATTCCAGTCAATGGTACGAATATCATCGCCGATTTGGTATTCTCGGACCTCAGAGAACTCCATACCTCGTCCCTTGAAAACCGAGTGATATTCCCCAGAGAATACATCGTTCACCATCCCGCGCGTGGTGATCTCGATCCGTTTCACCTTTTTTAAAATTTCTTTTGGAACCATATTGCTTCTCAATCATTGGTCATCACTTGGATCAAAAAACCAGAATTTGGATTGCGGAGCACTTATCTCGAGCGCCTTTCAAGACCGCACCTTGATTCGCAGCGCTGCCAAGCAAAAGGAGCTCGATCGGCAGCTCTGCGAATTCAGTTTGGAGATGAATGCTCAATCATGGCACTTCGATCTTGTTAATGATCTTTCTCACGACGTCTTCAGCAGTGACCTCTTCAGCTTCGGCTTCGTAGGTCACAATGATGCGATGCCGGAGCACATCCATGGCGATCGAGCGGACATCTTCAGGGGTCACATAGCCGCGATGCCGCAAAAAAGCATGAGCCTTTGAGGCCATGGATAGATAGATCGACGCTCGAGGCGAAGCCCCATACTGGATCAAATCGGTCAGATCGTCCAATCCGTATTCCTTTGGGTTCCTCGTGGCAAATACAATATCTATGATATATCGCTCAATTTTTTCATCGATATAAATATCATGAACCACCTCTCGCGCTCGAATAATCTCCTGCGGAGATACGACTGGATTCGCTCGAGGAAGACGTCGCTGGGTCATACGACGCATAATTTCCAGTTCCTCTTCTTTGCTGGGATAGCCGATGGCGACCTTTAACATAAAACGATCGATCTGCGCTTCTGGCAGCGGATAAGTCCCCTCCTGTTCGATCGGGTTCTGGGTGGCTAAAACCAGAAATGGATCATCCAACGGGTAAGTGGTCTCGCCAATCGTGACTTGCCGCTCTTGCATGGCCTCCAATAGTGCCGATTGCACTTTGGCGGGCGACCGGTTAATTTCATCGGCAAGGATCAAATTGGCGAAAATGGGGCCCTTTTTTGTGGTAAATTTGCCATTGCTCTGATCATAAATCAGCGTCCCAATCAAATCGGCAGGCAAAAGGTCAGGTGTAAACTGAATCCGCTGAAATTTGGTTTGGATGGTATTGGACAGCGTCTTGACCGCAAGTGTTTTGGCCAAGCCAGGAACTCCCTCCAAATGGATATGGCCGTTGCACAACAACCCGATCAATAGCCGCTCGATCATATATTTTTGTCCTACAATCACCCGACTGACCTCAGTCATGATTTTATCGACAAATTCACTCTCTTTTTTGATCCGTTCATTCAACGCTTGAATATCGACGTTCATCGTACCTCCTCGTATGATTAGCCAATTTGAGTTTCTATATTTTCAGTCAAGAAACCGTCATTTTTGTCAAATTCTGTTGCATCATCTTTCGGAGAAAAGCTGAAATTGAGCACCTTTCGGGCTGACAAAGTCACATCAAGCAATTTATTCATGCGCTTTGGCCAATGGCTTCTGATCTCGAGCTAACCCTAAATTGCGCTCCAAAATCGCTTCCAACAAAGTATAGGTTCTATCCAATGCGCTGCGCTCCGTCACGTTCCCTGCAAACTTGGCAAGATCGCTCACCGTGAGTATCTCTTGAATATTATTGACCAGCGTTGCATCAAGGCTCATTCGATTGAGTTCAGCAATGATATTTTCGGTGGTCGACTCTAAAGCGGGCAATTGGTATTTTTGCGATAAATATCTTCGGGCAATTTTCGACAAAGACCAAAAAGCATCATTCAATTTAAGCTCTGGTGAGCTCAAATTGACCGATTCGCGGAGCTCTTGAAGAAATTGTTCCTCCAAAGGAATAATTTTCGCAGCTTCAGCAGCTTTTCTGGCCTGCTGTTGTTTTTTCTTTTGCCAAACAATCAAACCAATGGCTATTAGGACGACGACGAGCGCTATTAATAGCCATCTGACCCAAGAGCCACGAGAACCTGGCTCAGGAATCGGATCGATAATCTTAGCGTTCAGCCTCGGAGCAACCAATAGCTCTGCCTCACCTGTTTCACTGTCTACATAACTAACGACCAGATTTTCGATGTACCCCATGCCCAAAGATTTTGGTTGTAAGACAAACTCAAAAGTACGGGCAGCCTTCACCTGACCATTCTCAGTCCAGCGCCGATCCCCAGCAGCAGTTTTGACGATCTCAAAATTCGACACAGAGGGATTCTGAATTTCGCTGATCTGATACCGCTTCACATCCCCAGCCCACTCCACAGTCACCAAACACACTACCTGACGATTGAGCGGGACTTCCTTTTTATCCAACTCTGCCGAAATTCTGATTGAAGGAGCGGGGACAACGGAGCTGGTATTTTGTGCCCTTCCATCCCAGGATAAACCGATCAGCAGCAATCCAATTACGAATACAGCGAATCGAAGACGATGACTAAGCATATTCCCCTCAATGTTTTTTTCTAATAGACTTCTGGTGCGGCGAAAAAGTTTTGGATTCATTGGTCGCCTAACAAGTCCTGATGAGTTTGGACGATTAAATCGCAATTGAAGTCCCAGAAATGATTAGAGCAAAAAATCGGACAGAAAAGTGCTCAAACAATCATTGATAAGCTTAACAGTGAAGCACCGCTTTACACTCGCATTTTTGGTTTGAAACGATGAAAAGGAGTACTTCGTTTTTTATGATTCACTTCAAGCCCGATGGCTTTCACTGCTGTCATCTTACAAAGAAAAAGCCGATAATTAATTAAATTAGTCGCCCCTATTAATTAACAAATCGGCTTTTTAAGAAGTCTAAGATGTTACAATGTGAAATCTGCTCAAGGAGTTTGCCATTCAGAGATGAATTGCCTATCGCGTCGTCGTTGGATTTGCGATATTCGAATCTGCGGTTGCTTCACGATCGCCCTTTAAAAAGTCTAGCTCGTTAATGTCTTTTCCGAGATACTCTAATTCCCATTTTACCGAGCTGACCAATTCATGCTGGGGGTACTGCTCTAAGAATTTTTGGTAATACTTTCTGGCTTCTGCGGTGTCGCTGATGCTGTTCGCGTAGTGATAACCAATCATGAATAAGGATTGTGCGGCAAATTTACTATTGGGGTACTTCTTTAGCAGTTGTTTGTGAGCTTCGACAGCATGCTCGAAATCCATCAGGTTGTTTGAATACATCTGTCCGACTTTAAACAACAATGAATCGGCAAAATTTGCCTTCGGAAAGTCCTTAATGAGCTGTTCATAGATCTCGATAGCTTCTTTAAATTTCTCCTGTCGTTCCAGTTGAAATGCCTCCGCATAAAGCTGTTCTTTAGTCTTTTTAGGACCACAATTGACGAACAGAAACATACCAACTGCTAAGATGAGGATCACAAAAACAATGCGATTCATTATCCATCTCTCCCGTTTAATGATTAACCATTCAATTTGCCATCAAAGTCAGCCATGTGAGCCATGTAACTCCAGAACAGTGGATTTAAAAAGCTTGAAAATTCAGCTCACTTAAATTTTAATTTTAATAGTGATAGCTTATGTGCTTAAAGCGGTTATCACTCCCCTTCAACTTTTCTGCTCATAAAAAGTTCCGGGTGAGACAAAAATAAAAAAACCTGGCATATGTTAAGATGCCAGGTCGAATGAAAAAATGCAGCCACAAACAGGGGACTATTTTATTTTCAATCAATACCTAAAGTTCTTCGGATGGGATGAACCAATACTCATTATCAAATTTTGCCTTCAATGGTTGGTGGTTCATCATTCATACAATCCCAAGGCTAATTTGCGCCTTGCAATACTGCAAGACTTGCGGCAATGGGCGCTTCATTCCGCTCAGCCAGTTCATAGTCAACCAGCCTACTTTTATCGACAGCAATCGATTCATCTTTTGAGATCCCAGCCAGCGCCAAGCTTTGGATCTTTTGACGATAGCGAAAATAAATAGCAATGCTAAAACTCAGAGAGAGCAGACATGCAAAAACCACTAGCATGAACAGCGCGGTGCTGGGATGCCAGGTTGTCATATCGGTTGTTTTATCAAATTTGCTTGGTGAACTGCCGAATTGAACCAACGCTGAACTCATTGCAATTTCATCATCAGGCATAAAGCTCGATTCTAATCCCTGGTATCTCATGCTTACTATTGCCTCATAACTGGGAATGATCAAATTAGAGTGATTCACAGCTCGATCGATTCGAACAAGCCGATTGACTAGTTCTAATTCTGAGGCAAATTGTTTATCGCCATAGTATTGCTTCGAAATTTTCTCAAAAAATGCAAGGCGTTCTTTATTGGAATGGCTCATTTGGGCTTGATCCTCTGCGCCATTCTGAGAAAAGATCGGTTGATTAGCTATTATCATCAAGATTGACAAAATGAAAATTGCTACTAACTTCTTGGTCATCATCGTTTACCTCCTTGACTGCTTTTATCTAATTCATCCTACTAACAACCGATGTTCGCGAAAAGGCATCCTCATCTAAAAGCTGCGCATCTCTTTTATAGGTTTTTATCCCAAAATCGCTGCCCGAATTTAGATATTTCAATCGATTGATTTACGAATCTAAGGCTTTGGGGCGCTTTTTCCCGCAGCATCGATCAAAATCACCAGTCGAACCATGAAAAATTATATTGGATTTGCAAAAATATATTATTAATTTTAGGCAAAACGAAAAGTGATTTGCCGCACATTCTTCAGTTTTAGCAGCATTGAAAGCAAATTTTTTTATCCCTTAAAGACCTAAAATCAAAGAACTGGGAGGATCTATGATGATATTAAAATTGCTGTATGTCGGAATGTTTATCTTGGGCTCGACTATTTTGGCCTTAGCTGCCCAGCCTTACGACAAAAAAGTGCTCTATGATTTCTCTCCTATCAAAACCTTACGGGGAGATTATTTAAAAGAGGTTGCTTTTCCAATTGGAGGTATTGGGACAGGGAATATCACTTTAGGAGGCCGGGGTGAATTGCGGGACTGGGAGATCTTTAATCGGCCTGGAAAGGGCAAGCAGCTCAATCTGACTTTTTTTAGTATTTGGATGCGGGCTAAAGGCCAGCCTGCTGTTGCTAAGATCTTGGAGCGAAAGTTCTTCCCTCCCTATACTGGCTGGATGGGTTTCCCGCGCAACAATCTTGCTGGAGTTCCGCGCTTCAATGAAATTGAGTTTCGGGGAGAATACCCCTTCGGATGGTTGAAGTTTTTCGATCCGAAGATCCCGCTCACCATCGAATTGGAAGCCTATAATCCATTCATCCCATTAGATCCAGATAATAGCGGCATCCCAGCGGCCATTTTTAACTGGACCATCACGAATCCGCTCGACGTCCCAGTAGAAGCAGCGATTTGTCTCTCCATGCAAAATCCAATCGGCACCGATGGCAAAACGTTTGACTCGAAATTGGTGCACAGCGGGATCAATGAATTCTTGACTGACGGTACCCTGAGTGGGATAAAATTCAGTTCTAGTTACCTATCGGAAGATGACATCCGGTTTGGCACCATGGCAATCATGACCCCAGCGAAAGAGCTCAATGTACTGACTTGCTGGTATCGCGGTGGATGGTGGGATAATGCACATATTTTCTGGGACGATTTTTCTGATGACGGCTGGATCGCTGATCGTCGAGAAAAAGCAATTTCGCCAGAGAGCCATACGGATGTCGCTTCATTAAATGTACATTTTCAACTTTCTCCAAAAGAACGCAGGAAGATCCCTTTTTACCTTACTTGGCATTTTCCGCAGCGAGAAAATTACTGGAATAGCGAGCCAGAGGTTCATGGCAAAAAAATGACCAATTATTACGCCACCAAATTCGCTGATGCCGTCACCGTGGCTCGTTACTTGGTCGATCATCTGGATTATCTGGAAGGACAATCCCGACAATTCCACCATGCCCTATTCAGCAGCACGCTCCCGAATTTTGTCCTCGATGCCGTTGGTTCTCAATTGTCGATATTGAAAACCAATACAGTGATGAGAATTCATGATGGACCATTTTTTGGGTTTGAGGGGATTTCTGATGAAGCTGGCTGCTGTTGGATGAATTGCAGCCACGTATGGAACTATGCGCAAACAGTCGCTTTTTTGTTCCCTTCTCTGGAACGCTCCGCTCGCGAAACCGACTTTTTGCATAATACATATGATAATGGTTACATGCCGTTTCGATCGCTGGTTCCGCTCGGTGATTACCGATGGAAATTCAAGCCCTGCGCAGATGGTCAAATGGGGGCTATCTTAAGGGCTTATCGAGAATGGAAGTTGTCTGGCGATAATGCCTGGTTAGCTCGATTGTGGCCCAAAATCAAGGCCTCGTTGGAATTCGCCTGGAAAGGGGTCGGAGACATTCCAGAATCTTTACAATGGCAGAAAGAGAACCTTCCAGTTCCGTGGGATGGAAACAAAGATGGGGTCATCGAAGGCGAGCAGCACAATACTTATGACATCGAATTTTATGGACCGAACACCATGACCGGCTCTCTTTATCTGGCAGCATTAAAGGCAGCCGCTGAAATGGCTCGTTTCATGGATGATTCGAATGCCGCGAATACTTATCTGCAACTCTATAAAAATGGGAGTGCCCAATATGACGCCTTGCTCTGGAACGGCAAATTTTATGTGCAAAAGATTCACGTGGCCGAGGGAATTCAAATTCCGGCTCATTTGCAATTGCAAAAGGACGACCTGTGCTGCCCATCCAAAGCTTCTCAATATGGGAAAAAAGGCGAGCTCGATCAAAGCAATATTCCAAAATATCAATTCGGTAAAGGCTGTCTCTCTGACCAATTACTAGGTCAATTCGCTGCTTTTGTCACCGGATTGGGGTATATCATGGAACCATCCCACGTGAAGCGTGCCCTCCAATCGATTTTTGAGCATAATTTTCAAACCGACTTAGCCAATTTTTCGAATGTACAGCGGGTTTATGCGCTCAATGATGAGGCGGGACTGTTATTGTGCACTTGGCCCGATGGCGATCGACCAGCTCTTCCGTTCGTTTATTCAGACGAAGTCTGGACTGGGATTGAGTACCAGGTAGCTGCCAGTTTAATCTACGCTGGGTTGATTGATGAAGGGTTGACGTTGGTAAAAGCCGTCCGCGATCGCCATGATGGCTTGCGCCGCAATCCCTGGGACGAGTTCGAATGTGGTCATCATTATGCCCGGGCACTGGCCTCATGGGCGGTATTATTGGCGATTTCTGGGTTTCAATACGACGGTGTGAAACAGATGATGGGATTTTCTCCAGTCATTCATCTTGATCAATTTCAAGTGTTCTGGTCATGCGGCACCGGCTGGGGGATCTTTTCTCAAAATCCGATAAAGATCTCCCTTAAAGTTCTATTTGGAGAACTCCTATTGAGCCAATTCAGTTTTTCGGCAGACCCAAAATCGGATGTTCGTGCCGTTATGCTGGACAAAAATACCATTACCTTCAAATCTGTTTATAAGCGACCTCAGCGGCACATCCAGTTCGATAAGCCATTGAAAATTTCATCAGGGTCGGAGTTGAATTTCATGTTAAAAGCAAAATGACACGCTGTTCAAATAATCATAAACTGGTAATTCAATTGGCCCATTTGCTCGGCCTTTTCATTCCAGGATTTTCTTGCAATTTTTTGCACAAAATCATTATTTCCGTTTAATTGCATAGGTCCGATCCTTAAATGTTTTGCATGATCGAGTTTGTTTGCAACAGAATTATTACTTGATTTTGTGAACAAAAAAGTTTATCTTCACGGAAAAATCAACAAACGATCACTGATATTTATTCAGCGAGGACAACATGAACGGACAACAGGATTACGATTCCAATTATCAGCGGATCGCGAAATTGCTCGCTAAAAATTACATTCATCGTTTCATTAAACCTGATGCATTATCCATTCTTCCTGAACTGAGACTTCGGGAGAACATCAAGATTTTAGATGTTGGCTGTGGAAATGGAAGACTGCTTTTTAAGCTGGCTTCATTTATGGACTCATGCGAACTCCATGGGATCGATATCCGGCCTGAGCGAATTCGAAAAAATCAGGCAAAGAATCGATACCCCAATTTGAATTTCCACTGCTGTCCAGCAGACAATCTTCCTTTTCCAAGCGAATATTTCGACTTGATCACATGCACAAGCGCGCTTCAGAAATTCCCTCAAAAGGTTCGATCGCTGGATGAAATGCATCGCGTGCTGAAAACCAAAGGGGATTTGTACATTTTGGAAGGAATTCGAGATAATGAATGGAAAAACAAATTTGAAAAAATCTTGCGGCAATCGAAATTCATTCGTCCAGAAAAAAAATTCCTCCCACAAACAGCGTTGTTCAGCAAAAGTTACTTGATTCATTACGTGAAATAAAAAAGCCTTTTTCTCACAACAAAATGGGAAGGTTTATTAGCTTGATCATTTGAACAAAATCGAAATCATTAATCGGATTCTTTGATTACGGTTCGCAGTTCGCAAGTCTGCGACCTCATCTTATGAATGGAGTAGCAATGCTCAAAAAAATTTATGCTCTGGTAATCATAATCTTTCTCCTTCAAGTCTGCTTTGTCAATTCTCTCTCTCAAACTTCGAATCAAGTTTTGGTATTAATCGATCATCCGGATTTTAAACTTATTGGCCAAATCCCTGAGTTAAAAGTTTATCATTTCGATGATGACTATCTCATTGGGGAGATCGGCTCTGGAGATTTGTTTAAGCTAAATCAGCTCAGAGCAAATTATCAGATTTTCGATTCTCAAGGCTGGAGTGGCGATTACTATGTCCTCAAGGCGATTCAGGATATGGATGAAAAAATCGCCCGGTTCAAAATCAGAGCCATGATGAAAATCGATGCCACTAAAGCGATTATCAAAATTGAAAACAGCGAAGCTCCTCAGTTTGCTGCTGCTGGTTTTGGGCTGGAAAAAATAAGCAGAACGATCAAGCCTGTCCCACGATATTCAGCGAAAGCCATACCAATGCCAACCCAGACCGACTCTTCCATTCTTAAAATCCTTGCACAGATCAGTGCCGATTCATTAGCAGCAGCAGTGCAGCGACTCCAGGATTTCAAAACACGTTACACATACTCGGACTCCATCATTTCAGCCGCTCAATGGATTTACAATCGCTATAAGAGTTATGGATATAGCGATGTGAAATTCGATACTTTCTATATCAATAATCGACCGCATCGGAACGTTATCGCGACGAAACCTGGACTGGTTTATCCAGATAGTGTCATCATGTTGGGTGGACACTATGACTCCATCGTCAATGGCTCGGGCACCAATCCTTATGTTTTTGCTCCGGGTGCAGATGATAATGCATCTGGGACGGTTGCAGCCATGGAGGCAGCACGCGTGTTAGCCAAAAGCGAATTTGCAGCAACCATCAAATTTGCTGCTTGGGACGCAGAAGAGATCGGCCTAGTGGGAAGTGACGCATACGCCCATCAAGCTTTCACTAACAATCAATCTATTGGCCTCTATATGAATTTTGACATGGTCGCGAACGTCTCGCCCAAGTATAATGTCACCATCTATGCCGACAATGCCACCATGCCATTGGCAGAGCTCACCTCCCAAATGGCTCGGTTGTATACCTCATTGCAGCCATCGCTGCCTGGGAACACTGGGGGCAGCGATCATCGTTCATTTCAACTGCGCGGCTATCGCGCCTATTTCGTGCAAGAGGGCGTTTTTAGTCCTCATTGGCATAAAACCAGCGACGTGACCCAAAATATGGACTTCAACTATATGCAGCAAGTGGTGCAGATGGGGGTGGCGACCGCAATGTATCTCGCTGGTCCAGCCGACTTTATCCATCAGAGACCGCTGGTCAAATTTCTATCTGCTCAGTTTGATGACGATGCTGCTGGGAGCAGCGATGGAAATGGAAACGGCTATCTTGATGCTGGGGAAAAGATCGAACTGTTTTTAACTGCCAAAAACTTTGGTGATAGCACCGCGCATCAGGTCCGTGCCGTATTATCTTCAGATGATCCTTATGTCTCGATCATCACCCGCGAAGGTTTTTTCGGTTCTGTTGTATCCCAAGGCACGGCTAACAATACTTACCCCTTCCTAATTCTGGTAGCTTCAAATTGTCCCTCTGGTCACAAGATTTGGTTCAACCTTCAATTCTCTGACGATTCGGGAAATCGCTGGGAAGATCAGTTCAATCTTCTTGTGAAAATGCCAGAGCTGATTTTTGAACGCCAGGATTTCAAAATTGTCTCTGGGAATAGTGATGACAAAATCGACCCCGGCGAACTTATAGCGCTGTTTTTAGCGCTGAAAAATAATGGTCTGAGAACCGCCTCAGATATTATTGCAACCTTGCGCTGTGGACATCCAAGCATTGCAATAATCGATAGCGTAGCTTCCTTTGCGGATATATCGATCTCTAGCATTGGCACGAATGACGCGGATCATCTTTTGATTAAAGTTCTGCCAGATGCTCGACCGGAAATTATTTCGTTTTCGCTCAATGTTAGTGAGGGCCAGGGGTTCTATCGGACCTCCATTGGGTTCAAACTTGCCATCGGCCAAAGCAAGATCCTTTTGGTTGAAGATGACGGTCGCTTTGATTTCAGTCAATATTATAAAAACGCCTTCGATGTCCTGGGCATCCCTTACTATCATTGGGATACTCAGCTTCGGGGAATGATGATGGAAGACACGCTTCGGCGCTACGAGCGGGTGGTATGGTACACTGGTATGGAATCTCGACCCAGTTTATCGGTTTTTGGCACGAAATTGCTCGAGCATTATCTGGAACAGGGCGGCCGGCTGTTCATCAACGGGGCGCTATTTCCATTTTCAGTTCGAGACAGCCTGATTCTATCCCAATTCCTTCATAGTCGTTATGTAAGCTTTGATACGCGATTGAGTCACCTCCGGACCAGTGGCGCAAATTCAGTCTTGGGCGAACTCGATTTTTGGTTGGCAAAATCGGGTGAGAACTATCAAAGTTTGAGGGGCGAAATCGATGTGAGTAGCCCAGCGGAGCCGATCCTTTTTTATGATCTGACTACATCATCGGGGAAAGGGAATATTAAGTCTAGCGGAGTGGCCGGGGTTGCGGTCGCTGAGAATAATTATCGCGCTGTCATGTTTGCGTTCGGATGGGAGGCCATCGAAAACGCTGAGATGAGAGCGAATATCATGGCGAGCATCCTTAACTGGCTTGGCGGTTCAGCGACTTCGATTGACTTTGGGCCCTTCGTGCAACATCCGATCGAACACCAATTGGCTCAAAATTTTCCAAATCCATTTAACACCAGCACCACCATTCTTTTTCATTTGTCTCAGCCAAGCGAAGTACGCTTGACGATCTACGATTTATTGGGCAGGGAAATCAAAATGCTCGCGAAGGGAAAATTTGATAAAGGAGAACACAAGGTAATCTGGCAAGGTGATGATGAAATCAGCCAACCTGTTGCAAGTGGTATTTATTTGGTGAGGATGTCTGCTGGAAATACTTCGATCACCCGAAAAATTGTGCTTTTGAAATAGCATGGGGATTGAATCGAAAATTCTATCCAACATTCCAAATTGCAGGAGCGATTCGAAAGGCAAGCCGTTCATCTTTGCGGAAGCGCTAAGCATGTAGAATCCTGTTCAAGAATTGATCATAAAGTTGAATGCTGGTGCATGGCAAGTCCTAAGCCCAAACAGCAAAATTTAAATTATCATATTTTATTCGGAGCAAAACATGATAGGCAAACCAATTGTCCCGCCGATTCATTTTAGTGCGACTTATAAGTTTGACAATTCTGACCAGCTCATCGATGTCGTGCAACATCGCTCTGGTTATATTTATTCTCGCTGGGATAATCCAACTGTTCGCGAAGTCGAGGCTGCCATGGCTAAATTGGAAGGGTATGAGGAAGCGCTGGCATTTAGCTCTGGCATGGCCGCGATCACCACTGCGATTTTAACCTTCACCCGGCCCGATAGCCGCATTGTTGGGATAAATGAGCTGTATGGCGCTACATTTCAGTTTTTGTACGATTATCTGAGGAGGCTCAATATTGAAACGGTGGGCATCAACTATGATCACATGGAGCAGCTCTACAAAGAAATTGATGCAGGCTTGACAATGCTTTATCTTGAGACGCCTACCAATCCGCTGTTGCGAGTAATTGAGATCGAGCCACTTGCTCGCATAGCCCACGCCAAGGGAGCGATCGTGTTTTTAGATTCAACTTTTGCATCGCCAGTGAATCAGCATCCCAAGGATTTCGGGGTCGATATTGTCATTCACAGTGCCACCAAGTATATTGGCGGCCATCATGATATTACTGGAGGCTTTGTGTGCTGCAATAAACGACTGGCTGCAGCGATTTGGGAATACCGAAAAATCTTTGGCGGCGTAATGGATCCGCTCACTGCTTTTTTAGTCCAGCGCGGTTTGGGCACCCTGGAGCTTCGTGTGTTGAAACAAAACGAGAACGCGATGCAAGTGGCCCAATTTTTGGCCTCCCATGCCAAGATCAGAAAAGTCAATTATCCAGGGCTTCCCTCCCACCCCGATCATGCCGTGGCGAAACGACAAATGCGCGGCTTCGGCGGGATGCTTAGCTTCGAGGTGGATGCCGATTTTGACGCGACCAAACGATTCATGGATGCTCTCAAAGTGATTAAACTTGCCACCAGCCTGGGTGGCATCACCAGCTTGGCAAACCAGCCCATCACCAACACCCATGCAGCGCTGAATCCTGAGCAACGAAAAACCGCAGGGCTAAGTGAGAGCTTGGTACGACTATCCGTCGGCATCGAGCCTCCCGAAATACTGATCGATGACCTTCAACAGGCTTTGATGGTCATTTGATCTATTGGCAAATCGAACTGCATCAACATAGATTGATATCAAACAGTTGCAACAGAATCAATTTATGATGCGCATTTTTCTTTTCGCCCACAAGGTTGCAAATTTCCTGCGGATTTCATTTGTCCGAAATCGGAGCTAAGCTGTTTTTCGATGAAGTCCCACGCATTCATAAAAAATAGTGTCGCTAATAGCTGCTCAGTTAGGCGCTCGAACCTTTTTGCTCACACGCTTATTTAAGAGCAAATGACGCGGCCCATTTATATGACCGAAGCTCAGGGAGGTTGCTGATGAAAAAATGCCTGGTTGTCCTGTTGTTACTGCCAGTCTTCGCCAATGCGCAAATCGACTTGCCTCTGGCGTTACAAACGCCACCGCTGGGAACCAGCCATGGAGAAATGATGACATTTCTCACAAAAATCGTTGCTAAATCTGTACTCCTTGAATTAGAAATCGCTGGAAAGTCCTCTGTGGGTAGAGACATCCCTGTGGTTTATTTCCCGAAGAGAAATCATTGGCGCTCTCATCGAGCCACCATTATGCTCTTTGCTCAACAACATGGAAATGAGCCATCAGGAAAAGAAGCATTGCTCATGCTTATCCATGAATTAAACGCTAAGAGAGGCCAAGCACGGTATCGAAATTTGAATCTCATTTTGGTGCCAATGGCAAATCCTGATGGCAATGAGCTCTATCAGCGCCGCAATGGAAATCAGGTGGATTTGAATCGCAATCATCTTTTGCTATCCGAGCCAGAGACCCAGCTACTACATCAGTTGTTCGAGCGTTACCGGCCAGAGGTCACCCTTGACATCCACGAATATGGGCCGACAGGTTGGCTGGCATTAGGATTGTTGAAAGACCTCGGTGAGCAATTGGATTGTATTTCAAATCCAGCAATCCCTGTCCCGCTCAAGCGATTTGCTGTGACAGAAATACTTGAACCCGCACTTGACAGCACAATGCTGAAAGGGGTAAAAGCTGGGCGCTACCTCATCACGGGTGCGGATCCGACTCAGCCAGCCCGGCATAGCACAACCGATATCGATGATGGCCGAAATAGCTTTGGTATCCATTATACGCTGTCATTTATATTAGAGGGAATGGCCGGATTCTCGAAATCCGATCGCATCTGGGAACGTGCGAAAAGCCAGCTCACCATGATCAAGGCATTTTTAAACATTTGTGATGCAAAAGCTGGTGCGATCACCAGTATTGTGCGTCATTGGAGGAAACAATCTCTGCACCAAGTCCCTGATACGGTGATCATCCAAGCCAATTACACCGAAAAGTACTCTCGACCTCTCACCGTTAATGTGACCCGTTGCTGCGATCGTCGCGATACGACAATTATCCTATCCGATTATCGACCGAATCCTGAGCCGATCGTCTTCGTCTTGCGCCCAAAGGCGTATCTGATCGAACAACCAGATTCAACTGTCCTTTCGGTACTGAAACACCATTTGTTGCCTTATAGAGTATTGGTAGCTGATACGCTCTGTCGTGTGGAACAATTTGAAGTGACCGGAATTGACACGTTGCGATTCGAAGGTAGGGAGACATTAATTCCTGCTGGCAGCTACACTCGGAAAGAAAAAAATTTTTCCCGAGGTTGCATCTTGGTTCCGACGAATCATGGCAGGGCGATTTTATTAGTTCAGATGTTAGAACCACAGAGCTTTTATGGATTATCGCATTATGCCGAGTTTCAGTTCCTTTCTCAAAATAAATTTTATCCGATCTATCGACTGATAGAATGAAGCCATGAAGGGATACTCAGTGCCCATCATCATTTGTAATTCGCAATTTCATGGCTTAATTTTCCGAGGCGGAACTTAAATAATAGTATCTGAACAAAGTGAGGAATCTGGTTTTTGCACAAATATTGGACTTTCAGACTTCTTCCTCCAGTCGAAATGACAGAGAGATAGATTTTCGTTCGGGCACTAAAAGATTTGGAAATATTCAGGCCAGGCCAGCGATCGATTTGGACTTGAAATAGCAGCAGTTGCAAATTTATCACATCATGTCGGAATATCATGTCTGTCTATCAACTCGGTGAGGGATTCCGATTTTTCCTCGTCATGACTATCAAATTGGAGCGAGATTTGATTATGCTGACTGGTCGCCAGAAATGACATGACCTGATTGAAATTCGATTTTTGCGACAAGAATCAATCTCTTCATTTATGGTTTAGCTCGCTCTGGGCTGCATTTGTTCGCTGTTGCGATTCTCCCAGCAAAGCCAAGATCACCCCGGTAAGGATAATCAGTCCGCCAAGGATTTTCATTCCGCTGATTTTTTCTTTTAAAATTAAGACCGCAAGAATCGATGCCCCAATCGGTTCGCCCAGAATGATCACTGCTACCGCTGTGGCGCTGAAGTATTTCAATGCCCAATTGACGGTGGTATGGCCAATCACTTGGGGGATCAACGCAATCGCAATAAACAGCAAATAGGTTTGATTATCGTATCCGACAAGCTGGCTTCCGCTGAAGCCTACAAAAAGGAGCAACCAAAATGCAGCCACTGAATAAACGATAGTGACATATTGAAAGGTCGCTATTTCCGTCCGCAATTTTCTGCCGAGCAAAAGATAGCCAGCCGCTCCAATTGCACCCGCAATAGCCAGCAAATTTCCGACAAGCGAGCTTCGATCGGAAGAAAAATCATGCGCACTGATAAGAAATGTACCACCAAAAGCAATAACAATTCCTAACAATGTCAATTTTGTTGGCTTCTCACGGAGGAACAATATGCTGCCAATAGCAACAAAAACGGGTGCACTTTGGACCAATACCACGGAACTGGCAACCGTGGTAAACTTGAGCGAAGTGATCCAAGTGGCGAAATGCAGGGCTAGAAAGCTGCCCGAAGCCAACGCCCAGAGGCGCTGTACTTTTGAGAAGCGTGACAAAATCGGACCATATCGGATTCGAGTAAAAATAATATAGACGGCCGATGCGATGGTGAGTCGATAAGCCGCAATGACAAGAGATGGTGCGGAACAGAGTTTAATAAAAATCGATGCGAACGAGATTGCGATGAGCCCCATTCCGAGCACCGAAACAGCTTGCCAACGATAACCTTTCCCCATGATATCGCTCCGAGATAAGAATTGCTATTTCTTACTGGACAGCAAGAACGAAGTTCCCGTTGCGATAAAATTGAATGGCAACGCTGTATGCATCAAAAAATTTTTTGGCCAGGCTTAAAAAAAAGAAGAAGATTAAATGGCCGAACGTTCCACTACGCGGGTGAATAATAGTTGATTCCCCGAAATCAAATTGTTTTTGAGCTGACCTTCCCGCTATTTCGCAATTAATTCGCTTGACTTATCGAAATATTATTGCTATATTATTGCCGCAAATCCCGGAGATGATCGACCAGCCGTGCACCTAACTGACCAAATTCGCTGTGTAGGAGGAATGAATGGCCTATTACATCGACCATGATCTCTGCACTGGTTGCGGAAGATGCAAACCCGTTTGTCCTGTTGGCGCAATAACTGGCACCAAAAACTACTATCAGATCAACGCCCAGACGTGCAATGATTGCAGCGGATTTTCTGAAAATCCGCTCTGCGTGATTGAATGTCCAATCACTGGCGCCATAAAAAAGCTTGAAGTCGAATAATGCCTACTAAATTTTGCGTCCTTTTTAGATGCGAAAAATAATTGAAAGGCCAATCCCAATTTTTTTGTTTCATTTGATAGGCTGTAATCCTGCCTGATTCTTTTTGTTGCTCAGTATTTGCTTTCGATTCTTAATTTGAGAAGCGAGACGGAGTAGCATTTTTCGCCATGATATTGCTATTTTTCAATCATCGATAACTTTCGAAGCAGCTGTCGATCGGTGTGGGAAACAAAATACAGCAATCTTACTGCCTTTGATGAGCAAGCTCAAATTTGAAAATAATTGTCGGTTTTGTGAATGCGCGCTTTATTTTTTATGATTCTGATGGTTCTGGCATGGGGCTGCCTATTCGCTACGACACCAGATTTCATGGCCTTGAAGGATGTGCGACCTGGGATGCAAGGCTATGGGTATACAGTGTTTGAAAATGACCGGATCGAAAAGTTCGATGTCGAAGTTATCGATATCATCCATAATTATCGGCCGCAAAGAGATGTAATCATCATCAAGTTGCTTGGGGATAAACCTGCCCATACTGGAATTGTGAGTGGAATGAGCGGAAGCCCGATCTACCTGGATGGCAAGTTGGCAGGAGCTTTAGCGTATCGGTTGGGCAATTTTATGAAAGAGCCAATCGCTGGGGTAACGCCAATCGAATATATGCTGGAAATATTCGCAAAGGAACAATCCCGGGCTCAAGAACTCCCATTTTCCGCTTCCGCAGCGAGAGAGCGACTTCGACAATTCGTAGCGAATCCGCCCTCAGATCCATTTGATATTTTGAAACTATTAGGCCACTCTGCTGAATTCGACGGAGTACAGATCCGGCCCATTCAAATGCCGCTCATCATTAGTGGGCTCAGCCCAGCTTTCCAACAACGAATCTGCCAATATCTTTCAGTATCTGATTTCATTGTTCTGGCTGGTGGGCAATCAGATTCCATCTCAAGCCATGTGGATGAGGAAATTCGCCCTGGCTCGGCAGTGGCAAGCGTACTTGTGAGCGGCGATTTCGATATCAGTGCTATCGGAACGGTAACCTTTCGCGATGGAGATCGCCTGTTGGCGTTCGGTCACCCGTTTTTCAACAGTGGGCCTGTCAATCTTCCATTGGCACGAGCAAAGATCGTAACAACGTTATCTAGCCTCTACGCCTCGAACAAGCTCGGCATGGCAACCGAACTTATCGGCACAATTCGTCAGGATCGCTCCAGCGGAATTATGGCGATGGTAGGCGATGATCCCCCGCTCATACCAGTAAGTCTCTCCATCGCCTTGCCTCAGAACGAGCAAAAGCAGTTTCGGTTTCAATTGGCAAACGATCGTTCCCTCGCCTCAATTGTGCCAGTGTTTTTCTGGATTACGCTAATCAATTCTTTAGAGAGCGCCCGGTTAGGGAATGGTGACTATGCGCTTCGTGTCACTGGCCGCATCCGTTTAGATCAATATCCAGATGTAATATTGGATAACTTTTACGCTGGAGGTGGCACTGGCATCTTCGATGGATCAGGATCAGATATTCCAGAAGCTGCCTATGACATTGTGATGACCCTTGCGGCGTTATTGGCCAATGATTTTGAGATTCCAAGCATCAAAAGCATCGATCTGAACTTCTCGGCACAGCCCGGACAGAAATTGGCGCAAATTGAACGCATTTTTTATAGCAAGGAAGTAATAAGCTCAGGAGATAGCCTCGAGCTCACCATTGAGCTTCGTCCCTATCGCGCCAACCGAATCGAAATAAGACACAAAATCACCATCCCCTACAATATCCATAGTAACTCAGTGACCTTAGCCGTTGGTAGCAATGAGGAACTGAAAAAATGGGATGGCGCGGCTGGCCTTGATCGATTTTCGCCTTCAAATTTAAATGAATTCATCTGGCTGCTCAATCGAAAGCGAAAAAATAGCGAAATCATCATTCAGTTGAGAGTAAACGACTCCGGAGCTGTGCTTCATGGTCGCGAGTTTCCAACTCTCCCACCATCCGTGTTCGATCCCTTGGTCCACAATAAAGCCCATAAGAATTTCGATGCTATGACAGAGAAGGTCATCAAAGAATGGTCAATTCCGACTGGGATGAAAATTCGAGGTGGTGAGAGATTTCATTTGAAAATTGAAGGGCAAAAATAGCCGACTGATCTTTAGTCGGAATCTATGCTAATTTCCGATTATGCATACTCAACTTTTCTTGAAATTGACAAGTAACATGAATTGGATTTTTTCTTCGTCTTAAAATAGGGTGAATGTCAAAAGCACCAGGGTACCACTTTGAGCAGGATTAGATTGTTGCTAAATTTTGAATTGCCGAAATGGCATTTTTAAACCGCTATTGACCGTTTTAGTAAATGAGGACAAGCTTCATCAATTGCTAACTACTGTTTTCAGATGTAGGGGGTGAGCTTGCGGCTAATAATCCGCAGCATTCACTGATTCAGGAGAATAAAATGCGCATTGCTATTCGGGGCATCCTGATGTTCATTTATGTTGCATCGCTCATGGCATCGAGCGGCCAGATCAAAACTTATAACAAACAAAGCGATCTTCTTGATGGAAAAGCCCATCAGGTGTCCATTTCGGGTCGTGCGGAAATCATGCTTGCCCCTCGTGGAATACCCATTTTCGAGAGCGGGCGTCCGTTTATCTGGGATCTCGAGATCGATCTGAAAGGCAATGTGCTTGTTGCGACCGGTGATCGAGCGAGTATTTATCTCATTCCCTCCAATGACAACGCGAAAATCATTGCCCAATGGAATGATGTTGAGAGCTATGCTTTGGCAATCGATTCCCAAGGGAATTACTACGCTGGCACCTCTCCTGATGGAAAGATCTATCGTATCTTTTCTGACAGGGCACCCCAATTATGGGTCGAACTCGGCGCAAAATACATCTGGGATATTACATTCGATCAACGCAATCGGTGCTTCGTGGCAACCGGAGACAGTGGTGACATTTATGTTATCGAATCAAAGGGTTCACCAAAGCTATTGTTTCGTAGTTCAGAAACCCATATTCGCTGTTTAAGCTGGGATAATGGCAATCGTCTCTTAGCTGGCAGTTATCCACATGGTTATATTTATCGGTTTGACAACCTTGATCAGCCGCCGATGGTGATCTATGATGCACCTTATCAGGAAATTCACCTGATCTATGCCTCGCGACAAGGGCACATTTATGCCGCTGCAATGGGCAAGGAAGTGTCGGCCAGTGTCGATGTTCAGACTGTTGATTCAGATAAGTTAGATAAATTGACCGAAATTCGTGGCTTCGAAGATGCTAAAAAAACAAGTGAGCCAAAAAAGGGGGATGGCTCGGCCAGTGGCATCATCAAAATTCAATCGGATAATTTAATAAAAGAAATCTGGCAATCATCCTGGGGAACTGTCCAAGCCATCGCGCCCTTTAGGGATGATGCACTATTGGTTGGTACCAGCGACCACGGGCGGCTTTACTTGATCAATGATCAGGATGAGATTACCTATCTCATGAGCACAAGCGGCTCACATATCATGCGCCTCAAAGCTTCTTTGGACGGCAAAATGTACATTGGAACTTCAAATTTGGGCAACGTTGTACTGCTCAAAAACAATTATGAATCCCAGGGGAGTTATGAATCCAAAGTTTTCGATGCTAAGATAACCTCCCACTGGGGCAAATTTCAATATGATGCAAAATTGCCAGCCGGATGCAGTGTCAAGCTCTATACACGTTCGGGAAATACAGAACAAACAAACAACACCTGGAGCTCCTGGTTTGAATTAGCTCCTGGCGGCAATATCACCAGCCCCGAGGCTCGTTTTCTGCAATGGAAACTCGTTTTAGAGACATCAAATCCAGCCGTCACTCCAACAATTAGCCAGATCAAACTATCCTACCTTCAAACCAACATTGCCCCGGAATTGTTAACCATTACGATTGATCCGATACAGCCGAAGAAGCGCCAGGAGGCGGGAGTTGCTCTTGAGCCCATGCTATCTGAATTTTCCATGAGCGAGGAATCATTCGCCGAGCCAGGAACAGGTGCAAAAACTCTTACTGCTCCTGATCTTCGTCGGGCGCTCCCAGAAGGCTATCGCCGAGTAAGCTGGCAAGCGAGAGATCAAAACAACGACAGGCTCACTTTTGATTTGTACATCCAAAGCAAAGATGAATCGACATGGCGACAATTAAAAGAGCAATTCACTCATAATTGGTATGTCTGGGATAGTCGATTGATGCCTGATGGGATGTATCGGTTCAAAATCATTGCTCATGATAAATCATCAAACCCAATTCCGAACGCCAAGAAGACAGAAAAGCTTAGTGATTGGTTTATTATCGACAACGATGGACCGTATCTCGTTGCTGTTCGAATAAAAAAAGGCTCAAAAGATAGCCTTCAGATCAATTTTACCCTGCAAGATGATTGGAGTTCGATCCTGGAAGTGCAAATTTCAATGGATATGCAGAACTGGGTGGCGATTCTTCCAATTGATCAAGTAGCCGATACTCAGCGCGAGGATTTCCTATATCAAATCCAGGTACAACAAGAACGCCCCGCCTCGATCGTCGTCAAAGCAAAAGATGCTTCTGAAAATATCAGTTATAGCCGAATCAAACTTGAGGAGTGATATGTTATCTGACGCTGAAGTGGCCAAGCTCAATGAACTCATCTCTGCCCATCAAAAATTCGTTCTCACGACTCATATCAATCCCGATGGAGATGCCATTGGTTCGGAAATTGCTATGACCGAATATCTTCGCGGTTCTGGTAAACACGCGATAATCATCAATAACTCGGCTACACCAAACAACTATAAATTTTTAGATCGCCACCAGGAAATTATCGTTTATGATGAACAACATCGCCATTTAATCACCGATGCAGACGCGTTCATCATTGTCGATATTAGCGATTGGGAGCGATTGCGAACGATCGGTCAACTGATCAAAAACATGTCGGCTCCGAAAATCTGTATTGATCATCATCATATCAATTATCGCTTCGCTGATCTCGACATCATTCATGAAGAAGCTTCTTCTACTGGCGAGATCGTTTATGATTTTTTGGTCGCAGTGAATTTCCCGATCAATGGGATCATCGCTGAGGCGCTGTACACCTGTCTGCTGAGTGACACAGGCTCATTTCGTTTTTCAAATACCACAGCCAAAACGCATCGTGTTGCATCGCATCTTTTAGAACTTGGTATCAATGTCCGCGAGATCCATCATCTCGTTTATGAACAAAATTCCAGAAGCAAAATGGCATTGCTTGGAGAGGCGTTACGGAATCTTCATTATGAGTGCGATGGCCGTTTGGCCTGGTTTGTCTTGTCAGAACAGATGTTCCAATCGTGCCAGGCATCTCATTGGGATACAGAAGGTTTTCCGGAAATTCCCCGAACCATTGAAGGGGTTGATGTCAGTTTAATGTTCACTGAACTGGATAAAGATAAAGTGAAAATTAGCTTGCGTTCAAAAGGGAAAGTCGTGATTCATCAGATTGCAGAAAAATTTGGCGGCGGTGGACATCATTACGCTGCCGGCGCGCTGGTCAACAGCAGCCTCAACGAGATAGTCCCGATTGTCGTAAGCGAAATTAAGCAGTTGCTTGGATGCGAATGAGATCGAAACTCGCTTTTATCGATGAAATAAAACAAGCAATCAAATGCCTCAAGCTTGTTTTATCAGCCATGATGTGCAGTTCTAAAGCGATTCATCAATTTGGGCATCATTTCTTGATCTGTCATAGATTTTTGTGCTTAACGCGGATATTAGGTTGATGCAGCAAACTCCACCATTTGCAGAGCGTACCATTCCAATTTTCACAGTCACATTTTTGTCATTCTCACTACCGAGCAATTAGCCAATAAAAATCGTTCTTCGGAATACCTCTTTTCTCCGCTCAACAAAAAATCAATGAATTAGCAGCGGCAATTTCCCTCAATGAGCTCTTTTTCACTCTCCTTTTCTCTAAAAATTTCATATTAAAAAAAAGCAATATCCTTTTTTTGCCTTGCATTTCAGCGCGATATCAATTAATTTTGAGGTTAATTTCTGAGTGATTTGTTTCCGCTTCTTATCGTGTTCTTATCCAAAGGCATTTTGTGCTTCCCTTTTCGAATAAATAATATGTAGCATCAAACAGAAGTTGAAAAAGGTCCAAAGATCGGAATGAATAATCGACAGCATTTGTGCGACACCCATAATGATCTTTATCAGAAGCTCTTCGAACTCTCCGATACCCCAGGTTCGATATTCGACAGAGATGGAAAAATTTTGGCCCTGAATCAGGCTTTGCGGCGCTTATTGAGCAAAACAATAGCTGATCGTTCGCTGCCGATGCAAATTGAGGATTTGTTTCATCCAAATCAGCGTCGACGTGTGGTTCAATATTATCAAAATTGCGACCGCCAAAAGATCTCGTCTTCTCCATTCATCTTGGAAACAGCTAGTAATCAGCGACGATTGGTGAAATTTAAGATCGAAACGATCGATGGAGCAGATTTATTTTATGGTAGCTTGAAGGATGTTACCGCGAAGGAACGTCAAAAAAAGCGCCAGCACCAACTGGCGAAGCGGATTGCGATTATCAATGAGATCGTAGCAGCGGTGAATTCCAATTTAAACCAGCAGCAATTGATCAAAATCTTTCTGAACCAAATTGCAAGAATTGTTCACTATGATCTGGCATATGTCTTATTATGCGATATCGATGATCGGGAACTCGAAATCCATATGTCAAAAGATGTTTCAGAGGTAGAATCCACAAAAGGATCGGGACACTTCTGCTATTCGCTCAATCAAATCCTTGTCAATTGTCAAAAAATCGAACAAGACCCGGATACCATCGCTAAGTTCGCTGAGGCCTTGGGCATAGTACCAGAAAAAAAATATCGCTCTCAAGCACTCATTCAATTGCAGACTGATGAACAGCTTATCGGAGTGGTATTGCTGTATTGCGACAAAAGAAATGCGTTCACGCGGTACCATGTGAGCGTTTTTCGAGAAATTTCAGGTCAGATCGCTGTTGCCTTCATGAAATCCCGTTTGCTCCAGCGTTATCAGCAGTCGCTGACCAATTTATCCTATTTAGCGCGAATCAATGAATTTCTCACCAGTTCGCTGGAATTAGATGACGTCTTGAAACAGTTAGTTGAATCGTCCCAACAGATCATGCAGGCGAAGATCTGTACCATTCACTTACTCAATGATCAAAAATCCATCCAGTTGTACACTCGTCACGCGGATCATCGCAACTCCGAGATGCTGGACTGTTTTCGACCGCAAATTCAGCAAATCATCACCACAAAACGGCCTCTTGTGGTCGAGAATCTGGACTATCATAACATTCAGTTTTTCAAAAATAGGCTTTTGATCCAACAAATGAATTTGAAATCGATGATCATTTTGCCAGTTGTCGTCGACGGGATGACCATTGCGTTGCTCTCAGTTTTTTTGGACAAGGTCCATTATTTCAGTGAGCATGAGATCGAACTGCTTTCAATGTTGGCTGATCAAGCAGCTATAGCCATGAAAAATGCTGCGTTGTATCGACAGGTGCAGGATACGAAAAATTTTCTGGAGAGCATCATTCACAGTTCAACTCATATAATTGTAGCGACCGATCTGGAAGGAAAAATTACCTTTTTCAACCGCAGCGCTTGCCGAAAGACTGGCTATACCAGTGAAGAAGCTCTCAATTTGCCGTTTTTCGACCGATTTATCAAAAATGGAGCTGCGATCTTTGAGGGGCTTAAACAACAACTGTTCCGTCTCAATCGCAACCAGTGGTTTGAATGTGATATGTTTCAAAAGGATGGAAAATATTTTCGGATTGCTTGGTCATTCTCTGCATTGGTCGATCATAATCAGCATATTATCGGGAGCATTGGAATTGGTCGGGAATTACCAGCGCCACAAATCGGGCCGAAGCATTTCGGAGTTATCACTAGCACCAATGAGGTGGTTAAGATAAACTAGCTTTTGCATCTATAACCATAAGGTTAACAGATTTTGAGATTTGATTTCGAGAGATACTTTGAGAGATGAATCCAACATCGGGGCTTGCAACTTGTCCGAATTAGAACTGACAAAATCCACTCAGCTTGATGCGCTGGTTCAAGTGATGGATGCTATCCATCGAGGCGATGATATTATTGCCATTCTTGCGATGGCAACTGAGCAAATTTTTCGAAGCATCAATTGCGACTTTGTGAATGTTTTGTTTCATAATCCATCCGCAAAACATTTTTATCTTCATCGATGCCTTAGCCCGCAAAATTCAGCCGCAGATGACTTGATTATCATCCCCTATCATGAGACATCGATTACCGACATCGTTCGGTCGCACAGGAGTGTGATTCGAGAGGACTTATCTCAGCGAGGAAACATGACGCCTGGGGACTTGAGGTTCATTGCCCAGGACATAAAATCCGATCTTTCGGTACCGATTATTTCGAATAACCAAGTGCAAGCCATCTTACATTTGAGCAGTTACCAAGCTCACTTTTTCACAGAACAATCAGAATATCAGGCTGAGCAATTTGCAAAGCTAATTGCGCTTGCTTTTGAACGAACAGATTTGATAGAGCGATTAAATCGCCATCAATCAAATTTTTTACTCTGGAAAAATAAATTCAACCGATTATTCGAAAACATCAGCCAACCAGTAGTGCTGGTTCGAAGTGACGATGACTTAATCTGCGCCTGCAATCTTCCATTTCAACAAGTTTCTGGCTACACTGCTGAACAATTGAATGGGATGCGATTGTCGAGCCTCCATCCTGAACATGGTGAGACAATTTTATCGAGATTGGATAAATTTTCTCCGCAAGTTGCTTGCTCAGAGCTCGGTGTTTTGAAACTCGTGCGAAGCGACGGTCAGCAGGTTTTGACAAAGGTTCGTCTGGTTGCAGTTGCGGGCAATCAACGCCGCTTCGTTTTAGCGATCTATGATCCGCTTTTCAATAACGGGCCCATTCGAAGGCAACGGAACGGAATGCTGGGGAATGAATCCAGCGAGGGCACTTTGTTGCTCTCCAGCTTCGGAAAATTGATAATGCTGTCTGAGCAATCGCTAAGCTTGGACCAATTAATTCAATCTGCCCTATTGATCCTGAAAACAGACGTGACATTCGATTATGCTCAAATCTGCTTGTTTAGTTCTGACAAACCTACCTTAGAAACCTATACGATGATTTCGGAAGCCTGTCGACAATTATCTAACCATGCCGATTGGATGATCGTCGAAGCGGGTGAGTTTTACTGGTATAATGTCGCACATCAGCCCAGAAGCGCTGAACCGAGCGAGGTTATTGTGCCCAAACTCCGATCTAAAGTCGCAGCGGCGCTTGAGAGAGGCACTCGGGTTCTTGGAACGTTGTTAGTGGGAAGTTTAAAGCCGGAACAGTATCACGAGGAGCAGGTTGAAATTGTTAATCAGCTCGCAGGGCCAATAGCGTGGCTTATTGATAATGCTCAATCCGCTCCTGAAAACGATAAGCAAAAACGCATCGAGCAAGCCAAGTCCAAGCTCGACAGTTTAGTGAGCCAGGATGATGGTATTGAACAGCATCTCCGCGCCCTGGCAAAACTAAGTGCCGATTTGCTCGATGCGAAATTAGCATCAATCCATTTCATTGAATCGCAATTTGCGATCCCCGACGTTATACTCAGCGATGCCCAATGCTGTTCTGCGGCAATCGCAAGTTTCGAGAGAAAGTGCGTTTTCCCAAGGACTCTGGCAAAATCAGAATGGTATGTAATTGAAACCATTCCGAACGAGACGTTGGATTGTTCAGATGTTTTGACCCCGGATTATGTTTCTTATCTCTCGATTCCATTGAAAAGCAAAGGGAAAACAATTGCCATCTTGACCAATTATTCTAATAAGCTCTATCTTGATTCATCCGATACCACGCTTAATATAGCAGTGATCAGCAGCGTTGCTGGCGATGTTCTCCGACAGTTACGATTCGATCAACAGATTGCGCAGCGCCTGGACCATCTGGAGCGTGCGGTTGAATGGGCCGCGGATACGATCGACAATTTCGCCAATGATCTGAGAGCGCCTGTTAGCTCGATTCAGGCATTGGTCACAGCTGCTCTCGAGCATCTCGAACAAAGGGATGCACCACAAATATCGAATTATTTACAACTGATAAAAACTCGTTCGCGCTATTTGCAACTCTATATCGATGCCTTGGCCAAATTTGCTGATTTCGATCTGGCAGTTCCAAGGCAAAGCCTAACCAGCACCCAAGAGCTCATTGCAGAAGTCATCCAAAGATTTCAGCAAACGATTGAGCAACGAAAAATTAAATTGAAAATCGATCAAGAGCTACCAGCGATTCGAGGAGACCGCCAATTGATGTTCCAACTTTTTAGTCAATTGATCGACTGTACAATCGAACAATTAACGGATCGAGAGGTGCGACCCTCCATTGAGATCACCTACAAATCTGGTCGCGGCGAAGGATTTTTTGTCATCCGAAATAATGGGCCAGTGATTCAAAATGGCCAATTGCATAATTTCTTTGAA
This sequence comes from candidate division KSB1 bacterium, assembly GCA_034506395.1. Taxonomy (NCBI): domain Bacteria; kingdom Pseudomonadati; species Candidatus Zhuqueibacterota bacterium. Next base: position 126,425 of record JAPDPQ010000004.1, read on the forward strand.
TCGCCAAATCTCGGAGAGGATCATCCGAATAATGGCATTCAGCATCGATTAAGCCTGGCAATTGCCAAGAAAATCGTGGAGCTTCACAATGGTCAAATCTGGTTTGAATCAGCAGCGACACATGGAAATAGGTTTTATTTGCGGTTGCCAGTAGCAAGCTAATGTTTGATATTCCGCTGAAAAAATCGACTTCTACAACGAAATTTAAATCTGAGGAATTGCAGCAATGGAAAAACAGCTATCTGAAGTTGATATTCAAGCGCTTATTCAAGAAAATATCGCTCTAAAGCGAAAGCTTCGATCGAAAGAGCTTTTGCTCGATCAAAAGAATGCTGAGATTCAGCAATATCTTTACACGGTCTCTCATGAATTAAAGACACCGATCAGTTCCATGCGTGGCTACTCCATTCTTCTTCAGGATTTCCACTTAAACGATATGAACCCGGAAATCCTGGCATATCTCCAAAAGATCGCCAACAATTTGGATCAGATGGATCAACTGATCGATAATTTATTGGATTATACCCGCATTGAGGTTACTCAAGAAGAATGCGAGGAGGTCGCGTGTCAGGAATTGATCGATGAGGCGTTGGAGGAGCTGAATTTCCTTCTGCATCAGCGCCACTACGAATTAACCATTGCTTCTAATTTGCCGACCATTTTCTGCAAGCGCAATCTAATGGTTCGGGTGTTCACCAATTTGCTGAGCAATGCTATCAAATATTCAAAGAATAATGAGCTGCCCAGGATTGAAGTTGGCTATATCTCCGATGAGATTTTTCATAAATTTTATGTGAAAGATAATGGCGTCGGAATTTCCCCTGCCGACAAGGAGAAGATCTTCCAGATTTTTGGGCGATTGAACAATAAGAAAGATGCCAAGGGCAACGGACTTGGACTAATTATCTCCAAACGGATCGTCGAAAAACATGGTGGTGAGATCTGGGTCGAGTCGATTCGCGGCAAAGGCAGCACCTTCTTTTTTACAATTCCTAGAAAATCGGCCAATTGATTTTTTAGTGGTTCTCAAATTAGAAAATTTATTATCTGATGTCAATGGTAAAGTTTTCGCTTCACCTCTGATATAGACAGGCGAAGTATAAAAATATCCATTTGATTCTTTATAGCTTGATCAATTTTGCTTTCCCAATCCTTAAGAGCATTGACCTGCTTGCAGAAATTCATTTCACAAAGAAGCTTTAAGCTTACCTAAATTCTACCAATTCTCGGTTCTTAATTTTTTCCTCTATTGAAATGCTAATAAGCTCGGCACTCGCTAGATATCGAGGAACATTTTTAAACCGTTTTTGTTGAATAGAAGCTAATTAAATTTTCTTTTAATAAAGGCTAATGAAGTTCTGTAAAAGGTTGCAATCTATGATTCCTTGCAATCTGCTTACTACCAGATCTATCTCGATTGAAATAAGGATTCAATTGTGCAGAAATCTATGCCGCCCAATGAAAAAAGCAGAGGACAATTCTTTTGATTAGGAATGATTAGATAAGTATGAAGCTTTTTTTCAATATAAATCATATCCGCTGTTTATCAATCCCATCCGTGGGATTATCGATTCTGTTCATTCTATTGTTTTGTTGCTCGATGAAAAAACAACGAATAGCGGTAATTGACACTAATGAAATCTCAATTTTGGCGGAGCGGAAAGCGCTGGATCGTGGAAAGGCGATCTGGTTCAACACAAAACTTGGGGCCAACGGATTTTCTTGCGAATCATGTCATGAAAGCGGAATGGATACCAATGCCGAATTATATCCACGGTACAAACACATTCTCCGAACAGTCGCCACTTTGTCGATGACGCATAATTTCGCCGTAGTAAGAGAAAGTAAAGGGAAGCCATGGGAGCTCGGTGGTGAGGACGCCAATGCGCTAGCGCTTTTTGTCACTTCATTCGCGAATGGCAAACCGATGAGAATGACTGAACCCAAGTCAATCCATAAGCAGTGGATAGCACGAGGAGATTCGATTTTTCATGATGTGAATTTGGGGACAAACCAGAGGAGCTGTGCCGCATGTCACGAGCCGACAAAAAACAAGAGCCGGGAATTTGCCGAAGCTGAAAAGGGACCTTTCTTGCGCGGTATCGCAGCGCGGTATCCACGCTATCGTCATGAACTTGGCCGGGTCGTGACTCTGGAGCAACAGATCAATTACTGCATTGAAACCCGACAATGTGGCGCTCCCCTGGCTTTGGATAGTCAGCAAATTGTGGCGCTATGCTGCTATTTAGCCCATCTGAGCCACGGGAGGAAAATTGCTGTGGCCAAATAACTATTTAATTGGGGTATTCTATGGTGCGTCAAAATGAACAACAATCGAATTTGAAGCGCCGAAGTTTTTTATCCATCATTGTCGGAGTCATTTTATCGCCTTTAATGCCAGCACTGAGTTTTGCTCGTCGATTGTGGCCAGTGCGCAGCGTCGAAAAATCCGTCCCGGAGTTCGATCCAGCGTCATGGCGGCTCACCGTCGCGGGCAAGGTTGATTATCCCATAGAGCTGACATATGACAGTCTCAAACAACTGCCCTCGGTGCAGCAAGTCAACGATTTGGACTGCGTAGAGCAATGGTCGGTAAAAAAAATAACCTGGCGTGGAGTGCAGCTTCGAACGATTATTGAAATGAGCAAGCCCCAACCAGACGCGAGATATTTGATCATATATTGTAGCGGGGGACAATACACAGAAAGCTTAACAATAGAGCAAGCGCTCTCGCCCGATGTAATTTTAGCCTATGAGGCCGATAACAAGCCTCTGGAGCCAAAGCACGGAGCTCCATTAAGATTGGTTGTTCCACGTCTTTGGGCGTATAAAAGCGCCAAATGGGTTGAGCGCATCGAATTTGCTTCTGAACGTCATCTCGGCTATTGGGAACAACGCGGCTACGATCCTGATGCTGGACCAGAGAAATATCATGGCAAGGGCAAAAAGGCTCGGCCGGGAAAGCAACTCTAAACGCAATGAAGTTAGAACTGAATCTCTCGGGCATATAGATAGAGTAACAGCTCAGCCACTTCAAAATCAGCAAAAAATCGCTTGACATTTTCATCAAATAAAACTATATTCAGTCCACAGATTTGACACAAAATGACATGGACATAAATTATCGGGCAGGTTGAATTATGGATATTACAATTCTCGCATCGATTCTCGGAGTTGGTGGTTTGGGCTTGCTATTCGGAGCTGGATTAGCATTTGCTTCAAAGAAATTTGCTGTTTATGTGGATCCAAAAATAGAAGAAATCATCAGCGCATTGCCGGGAGCTAATTGCGGTGGTTGTGGCTATCCTGGATGCAGCGGCTATGCAGAGGCAGTGGTCAAGAGTGGCGCACCAATGACCCTCTGTTCGCCAGGTGGCGATGCAGTGGTTCAGAAGATTGCAGCAATTATGGGTGTGGAAGCAGTTGAGGCCGGTGAGAAAAAGGTGGCAGTGGTGCAATGCCAGGGCTCTCACGAAAATGCTCCCAAACGATACCATTACGCTGGGATTACCAATTGCCATGCCGCTCAAATTTTGATGGGCGGAGATAAAGCCTGCGTTTATGGGTGTCTTGGCTACGGCACTTGTGTGGAATCCTGTCCATTCGGCGCCATGCGCATGGGCGATGATGGACTTCCGATTGTGATCGAGGAGAAATGCACGGGTTGTGGAATGTGCGTGGCCGCCTGCCCAAGAGGGATTATGAAGCTCATCCCTGTCTCTCAGAAGATATTTCTGGGCTGTGTTTCGCAAGATAAAGGAAAAGCGGTGAAGCAGGTCTGTAAGGTTGGCTGCACTGCCTGTACCCTCTGCGCCAACCCCAAGGTCACGCCATCGGGTTCGATTCAAATGAAAGGAAATTTGCCCGAAATAATTAACATCAAGGCCGATGATTTGGCAAACGCGGTTGAGAAATGCCCCAGCCACTGCTTCGTCGTGCGAGGCAAGGCTCAACTTGCAGAGGTATCGGCTGAAATTGAACAAACCGTTTAATTTGAAAGGATTATTTTTATGTTTGAAAAAGTTAAGAAAGCATTAGATAAAATTCGTCCCTCCCTGCAGGCAGACGGTGGGGACGTCAAGTTGGTCAGTGTTGATGGCGATGTGGTGAAAGTGCAATTGACTGGCGCCTGTGGTGGCTGCCCATTTTCCCAGATGACGCTCAAAATGGGCATCGAACGCGCCCTCAAACAGGAGGTTCCTGAGATCAAAGAAGTGATTGCACTTTAATTTCGCTTATTATGAAACAAGACCGAAAACTTGGAGACGAATGGGTAGGATGGGATGGCAATCTCAGCGACACGACGCTTCATGCCGAGACAGGCAAACGGCTGTTTCTGGGACTTGCTATCCTATCCATTCTTCTGGTTACCCTGGTACTTTCTACAATCTGGTATCTTATTTCGCCTCGCGTCTCACAATTTCATCCTGCCATTGCTACAGTAATTAAATATTTGATCCTTGCTTCTTTAATCGGATTAATCCTGGTCTTTTTGCAGACTGTCCTGTCCATTGTTCTCCGGAAGAACCTTTTGGTCCGGATTCACAAAAAATATTTTTCAATCACATTTTTAACCCCGTTAATCTTGGCGCTCGGCACAAAGATCGGCATATCTTACGATCGGATCGGTAATTCATTTATCAAGGTGAGCAATTCGCTGATTATGACTACACCGCAAAAGATCAGCAATAGCAAAATACTCATCCTTTTACCCCGCTGCTTACGTCGTCCCATTCGGGAGCAGATTAATGCAATTGCCCAAAAATATCGCTGCGCCATATTCACTGTTCCTGGGGGCGAACTGGCGAGGAAGATTATTGCCGAGAACAAGCCTTCTGCAATCATTGGCGTCGCCTGCGAGCGCGATCTGCTGAGCGGCATCCGCGATACCCAACATATTCCAGTTATCGGTATCCCAAACGAACGTCCTGAGGGCCCTTGCAAGAATACTACCGTCGATTATAAGAAGATCGAAGATGCATTGCTATTCTTTCTGGAATAGGAATACAGGAATTCAGAGCTGTGGTTGGCCAGATAGCGACAGGTTCACTCATTTGAATAAATATTACGAGAAATTCTATTCGCTTCAAAAAATCACTTGCTTTTTTCAGTTTTTGATCGTATAATGCAAACGTCAATTACGTTGGCTGCGACCGCTCGAGCAATCAGGCTATTTTTGTAACTCATCCGACTTCTTCCGTATTTTCAAAATCGAAAAATGGACTAGCTCGAATTGAACGGAATCTTTTGGTAAACGGCACTACGTAAGCCTTAAACAACTCTCCAACTTTTAGCGATGATCAATAAATAATGTTTCCTGAAGAATGACCCTCTGGCTGTTCTTGACAGAAAAAGGATCAAAAATCAAGACCATTGCTGCACTGCTCCTCTGCTATTCAAGCAACGCTGATTGAACCTCCAACAGTACCTGAGATCATGATTAGAAAATAGGCCAAGTTATTTGGCATTATAACTAGCCATTCGCTTAGGATGTCAATATCATTAGTTTTTTTATATCACCCCAAATTATTCGCTCGAAAGCCGCAACCAAATGCTTCAGCTTATTCATTTTCATTTAAATCCATAAACCACGAGGACCTATTCAAGAGGAGGTAGACCTATGATCCGAAAATTTTTTTATTGGCCATTGCTGCTTGTCCTATTAAATGGGCTTGTCTCTTTGGTCATAGCCCAGAATCCTATCCAAGTAACGCATGAGACCAAAGATTTGCGAGAAATGACGTTTGCCTGGTCACCAGATGGAACTCAATTCGCCTATATCGCCTGGTGCGATAATGAGGTGAAACTATATCGCATCAATCTTGACGGCAGCAATAAGACGCTCTTGGCCGATAGTGTGGAAACCAGCTACGGCTGCCCAGTGGATTGGAAGGGATCGTATATCGTTTTTAAGGCAAAATCTAAAACAGGGACTTATCCCTACAATTTCCTGTTGCGGCGCATTAAGCCAGATGGAACTGATGAGAAAAACATAATTGGGCCTTACTGGTATGGAGATTATGTGCTCCGTCCTGGCGGTAATTGGCTGCTATTTCGGGAAGCTCCGGCTGGTTGGTGGGTCGCCCGGCGCATCGATATTACAGGAGCCAATGCCAAAACAGTGAGCCATAGCTCGCTGGTTCAGGGAATCGGTTGGCTTGGCAAGTCGCACATCCTTTATACTCGGGGCGATAACTATAACCAGCCATGCAAGCTTTATAAGGTCGATTTTGATGGCGGCAACCTTGCTACACTGACCCCAAACAATCTCCCAAATAACATCCAATTTGCAGCTTCACCAGATTCAAGCAAAATCCTTTACTGCGATGGATTTCCCGATAGCTGGGATATCTGGGTGATGAATGCCAATGGCAGCAATAAAACGCGCCTGACATCAGATCCGGCGCATGAATTATTGAGCTGGCCGCTGCAAAATGTGTGGATGCCAGATGGGCAATCGTTCTTCTTCTTCTCTTATAAAATTGGCAAAGGAAATATCTTCAAAATGAATGTTAATGGCACTGGGCTAAAACAAATCACTTTCGGCGATTCCATTAGCTATATGCCAAACGTTTCGCCCGATGGCAAAAAATTGGCGTTTCTCTCGCGGCGCAGCGGCGTGACCGATATTTGGTATATCGACTTCGAAAAAGTGCATGTAGCAATTCACGATACGAGCGGCAAACCTAATACTTATATTGATATCCCGATCTACGTCAGCGATGTGACTGACAAGAATATTAAAAGCTTTGGCTTGACCGTAGAGACCAATCCCGCTATTTTGATCCCACAGGCCGTCATCACGACAGGGACGCTCTCACAAGCCTGGGGGGCTGCGACTTATAACATCGTTGGTGGGAAGATCAAAATTGGTCATGCAGGGACCACCGCTTTAGCTGGCTCAGGAAAATTGATTTATTTGCGCTATCAAGTGGCTCCCAATGCCATCCACAATAGCGTCGCCGATCTCATAATTTCAGATTTTATTTTTAATGATGGTCAACCTGAGGTGATTATTACAAACGGAAAATTCACTGTCATTGCCAAGTATAACATCTCTGGAACGATTAGATATTACAGCAATAGCATTCCGGTCCCTGCCGTGGAGGTCAAATTAGATGGAAATCAGAAAACGACAGGTAACACCGGAGAATTCCAGTTCCTCGATGTCATTCAGGGTAATTATACGCTGCGACCTAAAAAAATGGGAAGCTCAGTTCACGCAGTTGGACCCTATGATGCCGCGCTTATCCTGATGTCTGTGGTTCAAGCGCTTACTCTGACGCCATATCAAAAGATCGCTGGCGACGTTTCTGGCAATGGTCAAGTGACAGCATTGGATGCTTCCTATGTCCTCCAATATTATGTCGGACTGATCCCCAAATTTCCTGTGAACAAGGATTGGACCTTTGTGCCGCTCAGCTTTCCAATTAATCAAAACAACTGGCCGACCGCCCCAGACTCCATTCGGTATGAGCCGCTAAATGCGGATAAAGTCAATCAGGACTTTGTCGGTATCGTTTATGGTGATGTGTCGGGCAATTGGCAGGTGCCACCTGGCGAGTATCTCGCCAGAGCGGATCAGGCCGACAAAATTATCATTGGTCAGTTTGAGGCTCGATCAGATGGACGAATAATCATGCCGATCGAAATTCGCGCTGCATCAGATCTGTTCGCTTGGGGCATTGCGGTTCAATATTCTCAAGACCAGCTTCGCTTTATCAGTGCCGAGCCTGTGACTACAACCAAGTCTTCGGCATTGTTCTCCTCGCATGAGCAGAATGGGATGATCAAAATGGCGATGGCCTCAGCTCAAGCGATTGCCGATAACTCCTGCAAGATCCGGTTTATTTTTGAGCCAATTGCCGACCGGAAGGTTCTTGCCGTCACGCCAATCACGATTCAACAATTTTCTGTGAACGGCAACGACTATGAAATCAAAAATCTACCACAATCTCAATTGGATAATTTTTCCGTCCCGCAAAACTATGGTTTGGACCAAAATTATCCCAATCCATTTAATGCCGAAACCATGGTGAAATATCAACTACCTCAAGCTGATTTTGTGACGATAGAGATCTACAATTTGCTGGGACAGAAATTGCGAACTCTGGTCTCCGAGCATCAAGGGCCAGGTATATATCGGATCCGTTGGGATGGCCGAAACGATTGGGGTGAACCAGTGGGCAGTGGTGAATATCTCTGTCAGATGAAAACCACCAATTTCGTCACGGTAAGAAAGATGCTTTTGCTCCGCTAAATTGATAGCTTCGTCTTATTCGACTTATTCATCAGTGCATCGGTCGCTGGAAGAAACAGAATAGCATCGGACGGTCAGCTTTCAGCGACCGATGTTTTATTATCGCTACCCGTTTGAAACTATTCTTTCAAATCAGAAGGGATAATCGAGAAACCTTTCAGTTCTATGCCTTCTATCATAAAATCCTCTCGAGGAACCAGCCATTCCATAAATTTCGCTTGACTTTCGTATCTTTTTTTAACATATTTTTATATGAAGCCAACGGCGCCAAATCCAGTTAAATTATTTTGTGGGGTCCTCTATTCTGATGCCCCATTGATGGAACGCGCGCGATCTGAACTGATGGCCCAATTTGGAGCGATCGACTTTCAGAGCCCAGTGTTTCGCTTTGAAGTGTCTGATTATTACCGCACCGAGATGGGCTGGCCGATCTGGAGGTTGTTCTGGTCGTTCGAGCAACTTATTCTTCCAAATCAGATTGCCAGAATTAAAATTGCCTGCAATGCCATCGAGGAATTGCTGGCTGTTGCAAACTGTCGGAAAGTGAATCTGGACCCTGGTTACATGGATTATGATAAGATCGTGCTGGCCTCTGCAAAGTATAATGGACAAAAAATTTATTTGGATCTCGGAATTTATGCGGATCTTACGTTGCGCTATGAAAAGGGTGATTACCATCCTTTTCCCTGGAGTTTTCCAGATTTTCGGAGTGGCGAATATAATCGAGCTTTTTTGCGGATGCGAGAACTCTATAAAGCCCAGCTAAAAAAAGGTGAGCATCATTAAAAGCGGACATTATCAGATTATTGCGACCTTGGGCCCGGCAGTTAAAAATCGGGTGAGTGAGCTTGTGCAGGCTGGTGCTACTGGTTTTCGGATCAACAGCGCGCATGTCACACTGGCCGAGCTCTCGCGCTGGCTGATCGAACTGGAGCGGGTATTTCGACAGCGCGGGGACGCCATGCCCATATGGCTAGATTTACAGGGCTCGAAGCTGCGAATCGGTCGACTTGTGAAGGTCAATTTCCTTCAGCGGGGCGAGATTGTCACATTTAAAAATAGCTATAGTCAGATTGCTGCTGAAATCCCTCTCCCCTACCCTTCGGTATTCCAGCGCATCAAACCAGGCGATCAGATTTCTTTGGACGACGGGAAAATTCAACTCATGGTTCAGCAGGTCAACAATGGTAGCTTTCGAGCACAGGTTCTCAATTTTGGAGAGATCAGTTCCTTCAAAAGCTTTCTCATCCCTCAAAATGATCTAGAAATAGATCAAGTCTCCGCTCGAGATCGTCTGTTCATCGAGCAAACGCGTCACTGGCGGTTCGTTGGTTACGCGATTTCCTATCTCCAAAACACCCGGGAATTGGGATTGTTCCAACAGCTTTTACCGGGAAAACCGCTAGTCGCAAAAATTGAACGACCCAAAGCATTTTTGCAATTGCGCGAATTGGCAAATTCCTCGGATATGACCTGGCTTTGCCGCGGCGATCTCGGGGCGAACGGTTCCATTTATCAGCTTTTCGAGTACGAAAAAAAATTTATCGAACACATGGTGTTCATTGAAAAGCCAGCGTTGATCGCTGGCCAGGTGCTGCAAAACATGGTCCGCCAAAATTATCCCTCCCGTTCCGAGATCGCCCACCTCGGCTATTTATTGGAGAATGGATTTTCTGGGATCGTGCTATCCGATGAAACCGCAATTGGAAAATATCCCATAGAAGCGGTTGAGTTCTGCCGAAACTTCATCAATTATATCCAGAAATGACAAGCCCACTTCACTTTATCATTTCATGCTAAAAAAACTTGAAATGAAACTTTAAGCCAATAGCAAAGCGGACTTGTCATGATGGTCTTACACCACGGAATTTCAAACAGCTTTTTCCCTTATCGGACGAATAACATTTTTCTCACCTGTTTGAATTTCTCAGATTCCAATTTGAACAGATAAACACCGGTGCTTACAGCATTGCCTGCGGCATCACGCGCATTCCAAACTTTCGTATAGATGCCCGGTCCCACCTCTTCATCGATTAGCGTAGCGATCAATTGCCCCATATTGTTGTAAATCGTTAGCCGCACATGGCAGCGCTCTGGGACCTGGAATGTTATGGTGGTTTCGGGATTAAATGGATTGGGATAATTTGCCTCCAGGACGTATTGCGCCGGCAAATGTTCAATTTCGTCCGCTACATCAGTGGATCCAATCTTGAAGACCCCAACATTTTTGCTCATGGTGAACTTCCACGTCGGATCAAATGCGATTACCCGCCAATAATACGTCCCATGAGCTAGCGATTTGGTTTTGAATGTAAAAATTGTGTCCTGCAAGTTATTAAATTGATCCATCACATGATTGAATAACACATCTTGGCTCAGACTCCATTGATAGATCGGGATTTCTCCTGGATCGGCATCGGATGATCTCTGCCAGACGAAACGGATGGAATCGGGGGCTTCTGGGAAAAATGTGCCGACTGGGAAAATCAAGGAAAATGGTGATGGTGGATCAGGCACGGATAGCACAATGATTTTCACGTTACGAGTGGCAAATCCGCCTGCATCGTCCAATACCTGGAATTGAACCGTCTCCGTTCCGAACCAATTGCTATCGCCATAAATCAATAAGTCCTTCGTATTTGAATCCACCCGATAATGGGTTCGGATCATATTGACAATGAAAAATTGGAGGCTTTCCTTGGGGCTATCGATATCATTTGCGATGGCTAATAAATCCTGTCGTTTCAAACGTAACGTATCGTCCTCTTGAAAATATAAATCTGATATAAAGCCAAGGACCGGGGGATCATTGACTGGTATGACCTTGAAAACGGTGACACAGCTATCCTTTTTGCCACCGGGATCAGATGCAATAAACGTAACGACCTCAGTACCAGCCCATTCCGAATCTGGTACGGCGATCGTCACCACCCGACTAAATTCTTTGATGATCAGTGCCTTGTTACCTCTCCAGCTCCAATTTATCTCTGAATCTTTATGATCTGGGTCGTATACATATAGGTCCAATTGAATTGGAGTGAAGCTCCCATTCTCAAGAATGGTCTGATCTGGGATTTGTGACACTTTGGGTGGATCATTGAAATCACCAACCGTGAAAGTCGCGGAATTCTCTCCTGAAAGGCCGCCTGGATCTTTTGCCGTAAAGGTGATCGTTTCGCTCCCAGACCATTGCGGATTGGGAACCGCCACTGAAGTGACATGACTAACTGGGTCGATTTTAACCACTAATTTCGTTGCATTATGGCTCCAGGTCAATTCAGACTTTGCATTATCGACATCATTGACATAATCATCCAGATCAAAAGTCGCGAACGTTGCACTGTTATCAATGGTTTGATCTGGAATTTTTGAAACTACAGGCGGATCATTCACTGGATTCACTTTAAAGGTCACTGTTTTGTTATCGGACAGACCACCTGGATCTGTGACCTTAAAGAGGATATTTTCTGTGCCGAACCAATCTTGGTTGGGGGTTTGAACCGATGCTACCCGTTGGGTGATGGTGACAATCAATTGATTCTGCCCAGAAGCGCTCCAATTTAATTCGCTCTTGCTATTATCTGGATCTGTCACATAATCATCTAGCACAATATTGTTAAAGTTGCCGCCCTCGTCAATAGTTTGATTGGGGATTTGCGTCATCACTGGAGGGTCATTCACAGGCGATACGGTAAAAACCGTCGCTGTACTTGCAGATAGGCCACCGGGATCCGTCGCGGTGAAGGTGATCGTCTCACTGCCAGACCATTCTGGGTCTTTCACTGTAATGGTTGCGATGCGATTCGTAATGGTCACATTGAGATGGTTCATGCCGCTGGCCGTCCAAGTAATTTCAGCATCATTGTTATCAGGATCGGAAACATAATTATCCAGCGAAATCGGCGTAAATGAGCCTCCTTCATTAATGGTCTGGGGCGGAATCTGACTAACGACCGGTGGGAGATTTGAAATGACGACCTGCGCTTGATCAGTTCCCACACCACCATCATCGTCCGTGACCTTTAATTTAACAATATGTGTTCCACCCGTCTTAAAAGTCACCTGCGGCGATTGACCATTGGTCTCAAAAATGCCATCGTTATCGAGATCCCATTGATAGGTTAACACATCATTCCCAGGATCCGTTGCACTGCCATTCAATTGAACTGGCTTATTGATTTCTCCAGAATAAGGACCGCCAGCTTTAGCAGTTGGAGCGACATTTGCAATTGTGACGCTTTTGGTATCGGTTGCGGTCGCCCCTTCATTATCGGTCACGCGCAGTTTCACCTGGCCTTTGAAATCATCCGTGTATTTGAAGCTAGCTGTTGGAGATGCACTGGTTTGATCATAAGTGCCATCATTCTGGAAATCCCACTCGTACTTAACAATCTTTCCATCCCCGTCACTTGATTTAGAACCATCGAAATTAACGATGCTCCCCTCATCTGCCTGATATGGGCCTCCGGCATTAGCCACTGGCGGTTGATTTTGTGTCAATTTTAAATAGCGCATTTTGATCCCGCCGGGTGTTGGATAGACCACATAGAAATTGCTTTTGTAGGCACGAATGACCTGCTTATTGCGCCCCAGATCGCCTACGCTTTCTTCGGCAATTTTGATGCGATCGCCCCAGGTGGCACCGCCATTATCCGATCTTCGCACAAACAATCGCTGGCCAAAGCCCTCGGAATAGGCCACAATCACAATATTCCCATCAGCGCTTGCTGCAACAGAGCCAATTCCCTGCGGCGTGTCATCGCGCACCGGAATCTCATTTTGAACCGTCACGTTGACGTCGCGCACCAACTGTTTATTTACCCAGCGCGAATAGCGCACCGATGGTTCACCTCCGATGCTCTCATCGATCTCAGATCCATAAACGATGTGGACGTTTCCCGACGCATCGACAAATACATCGGGGGTACCGTTCGCCCCCTTCGCGCTGGAACTGTGGATTTCCAAACCTTCCCATTTTGCTCCTCCATCGAACGAGCGCCAGTACCATACTGGCCCGCCAGCCACTGGATAATCAGGACAACCCAAAATCATGTGAACTTGGTTTTGATAACTTGCGTCAATTTCAAGGCGGTCATCACAGCGGTAGCGATAAAAACCGTCCTTATCCCCCTGAAGTTGGCTCTTTAAAAACTTAAAATATTGCACCGGGCCAATCATTGGCTCATCCCCCTCTCCCGTTGCTGAACCCCGACCAATATGGGCGTAACCATACTTATCGATATCAATCGGGACTACATAGCCGCGGTAAACATCTTGCGACACCACAACTGGTGATGACCATCCAGTTGCTGTTCGATAGGTGTAATAAGAGGAATAATAATTTCCTCCCAATGGTTCTCTGAACGTCACATGAGGATTGCCGCTCGTATCCACGGCAATCGATGCCCCGAATGAATATTCGGATTTCTCCTTTTCGGTCCTCGGAATCACCTCCTGACGAATTAGCTTGCCGGAATTATCCATTTCAGTATAAACAGCACCAGTACCATTGACGATCGCTACGATGTGCAAATTCCCAGTTTTAGGATCAATATCCAGATCTGGCGACTTGCCATTCGAAACAGCGATCTCCTCGGACCACGTTTGTGCCCATGAAGGATGTCCCATAAAAAAGTTCATCAAAACATAAACAACCAATGTGACAAGAAAATACCTCATATTTTTTCCCTCTGTTGATTAAAAGTTCAATGAACCATGTTTGCAGCAACCCTCTTAATACCCACAAGCGATTCAGAATGCGGAGCTAAGAATGTAAAGCCTTTATCATAGATCAAAATTTCAGTTCGCAATGGAATCGATGATCTATTCTGCATCATTAAATACATCATTTGCAAGAGAGGGAATTTCACATGCAACTTTATAGCCATAGCAACTTGAATTGCAATTTTTTAAATAAAGGTAAAAATAACCAAGCTGGCGGTTTCAGTGAGTCAAAAATTTCCCTTGACAGTTGCTTTGAAAATTGATATAATATATCAAATCTTCATACGAATGAAATTTAGACATCAGCACCAATTCATTTATTAATCAGGAAATGAATTCGATAAAACGTCGCGATTTTCTCCAGGCCAGCTTAAAAGCGGCTGCAACTTTGGCGTTCAGTGGCGCAGCGCCCCATATTTCAGCTCAGGATCGTAAGGCCAGTTTTATTCCTTCCGAATCGCCGATTGTCTTAGCCCGAAACGATTTAGTTCGAGATCGAAACAACAAGCTCGTTTCGGAACAGGTCCAAAAGCTGCTTGATGGTGCACTTCAGCAATTACTGCAAGTGGACAAAACCGAGCAGGCATGGCAGCGGTTGTTCAAAAAAGATGATATCGTTGGGATCAAAATTAATTGTCTGGCTGGTAAGGGGATTTCCACCCATTCAGAATTGGTAGATGCAATTATTTCTGGATTGACCAGCGCAGGTGTTTCGGAGCGAAATATTATCATTTGGGATCGAGCCAACCGCGACCTTGAAAAGGCAGGTTTTCAGATCAAAACCGGTCGGAATGAGATCAAATGCTATGGGAATGACCAATTTGGTTATACCGCTGAGATTTACGAGTATGGATCCATTGGGAGCCATCTCAGCAAAATTTTGGTGCATCAGTGCACCGCTGTGATCAATGTCCCAATTCTAAAAGATCATGGCATCGTGGGCATGACTAACGCGCTGAAGAACTTCTTCGGAGCTATCCACAATCCCAACAAATATCACGACAATCGCGGAGATCCTTACATTGCCGATGTCAATATGCTCCCGGAAATCCGATCCAAGGTCCGGCTGATTATCACCGATGCGCTCACGGCACAATGCGAAGGGGGACCGCCGTCCATGCCGCAATGGGCGTGGAATTACAATGGTCTCGTCATCGGCTTCGACCCAGTCGCGATCGACATGATTGGCTGGGACATCATCGAACAAAAGCGCAAAGAGATGGGCTTGCCAAGCCTGAAACAGGCAGGCCGAGAGCCCAGCTATATCACCACCGCCGGGGATGCGCAACATCGCCTCGGCTTAAGTGATTTGAAGAAAGTAAAAATTATTCGGATATAAGCCATGAAGATCAATGGATTTCAAACGCGGCGTCATTTTATCAAGACCATGACGCAAGCTAGCGCCGCTTGTGCGCTGCTGCCCGCATTGGGGTCGAGCATTGCACGGACCACTCCGCAGCAATCGAGCAAATCAAAACTTACAGAAGCGCGATATTACGAAAAGCTGCCCAATCGAAAGATCAAATGCGTGCTTTGTCCACGGGAATGTGTGATCGATGATCAAGAGACGGGTTATTGTGGCGTCCGTGAGAATCATGGGGGCACGTATTACACCTTGGTCTATGGACGGCCGTGCAGCGCAAACGTCGATCCGATCGAAAAAAAGCCGTTATTTCATTTTCTGCCTGGAACGCTTGCCTTTTCGATCGCCACAGTTGGATGCAATGTGCTGTGCAAATTCTGCCAGAACTGGCAGATATCTCAGGCCCGACCCGATCAGGTGCCGAGCTATGAACTTTCACCGCAAGCAATCGCACAATATGCTCGGGACACCCAGAGCCGATCCATTGCCTACACCTACACCGAACCAGTCATTTTCACCGAGTACATGTACGATTGCGCAGAACAAGGACATCGACTCAATATTAAGAGCGTGATGATTAGTAATGGCTATATCAAAGCTCAGCCCATGAAGGACCTGAGCCGTGTCCTGGACGCTGTCAAGATTGACCTCAAGGCCTATACCGAAAAATTCTATCAAGAAATGGTCTCAGGACACCTACAGCCAGTGTTGGACACCCTGGTGCTATTAAAACAGGAAAATATGTGGACCGAGATCGTCTATCTTATGATCCCCACATTGAATGATAACCCCAAAGAGTTGCAGCAGATGTGCCAATGGATCGTGAAAGAACTGGGCCCAGATGTTCCGATTCATTTCACCCGTTTTCATCCTGAATATCGGCTGAAAAATCTCCCTCCGACACCACTCAAAACTTTGGAGATGGCGCGCAAAATTGCGCTTGACACGGGGCTTAATTTTTGTTATATTGGCAATGTGCCAGGCCATGAGGGAGAAAATACCTATTGCCCTGGTTGCAAAAAAATGGTGATCCAGAGGCTTGGCTTCCAAATCGTTAGCAATTCCATCACCAAGCAAGGCCAATGCAAGCATTGTGGTCATAAAATTCCTGGGATTTGGAGTTAAGGAACGAACAATGTCATCGCACATTATTCGCTATTGGAGTCTTATCAATTTTCTCTTACTTATTCACTGTCAAGCTCAACCCCAAAAGGAGGTTGGAAAACAGACGATGAACACTCAAGTAATACGCAGACCCGCGGTTGCTGGGACATGGTATTCTAGCGACCCAGAAGCATTAAGAAAGGAGATTAGCACTTATTTAGAGAACGCAAAAGTGGCGCATATACCAGGAGAGATTA
The DNA here is from genome assembly GCA_034506395.1 of candidate division KSB1 bacterium. Lineage (NCBI taxonomy): Bacteria > Pseudomonadati > Candidatus Zhuqueibacterota bacterium. The sequence continues at coordinate 143,133 of JAPDPQ010000004.1, forward strand.
TTGCACTGATATCGCCGCATGCTGGATATGCCTATTCAGGCTTTACCGCTGCGAATGCCTATAAGCAGGTGAAAGGGAATCGTTATGATGTAGTGATCGTCCTGGCGCCCAGTCATCACGAGGCATTTTATGGGGCCTCGGTTTTCAATAAGGATGGCTATGAGACCCCATTGGGAGTCGTTCCTATTGCCAAAGAAATCGCTGACGCCATTATTGCCACAGATTCTGGCATCCGGTCAAGCTGGGAGGGCCATGGCAGCGAAGAACATTCGCTGGAAATCCAGTTGCCATTCCTTCAAGTTGCCATTCCGGATTTGAAAATTGTGCCGATTTCGCTTTGGGATTACTCATGGCAAAATTGCCGGCGTCTGGCAGACGCCATCACCAAGGCGGTTCAGGGGAAAAAAGTACTGTTAGTTGCCAGCAGCGACCTGTACCATGGATATTCGTATAAAGAATGCCAGGAGACTGATAACCGTACTTTAGCGACAATTCTCGAAATGAATCCAGAAAAACTCTGTGATGAGTTTCAAGGCCGTAATCTCATGGCCTGCGGTGCTGGCGGCATTGTGGTCGCCCAACTGGTCGCGATGAACCTTGGGGCCAACAAAGCGAAAATCGTCTACCAGACGAATTCGAATGATGTCACAAGAAGCAGAGGCGGCTATGTGGTGGGCTATGGGGCCGTGGCGATCTATAAAGAAGGCAAAACTTCTAAGAAATCCACCACTTCAGGTTTTGAAAGCGGCTTGAGCGACGCCCAAAAAAAACAACTGCTCAAGTTGGCGAGAACGGCAATTAAAAATGCCTTGGAGAACAAGCCCGATCCGATCTTGGAGTCGGATGACCCTATCTTCAAAGAAAAGCGAGGGGCATTTGTGACCCTCACCAAACATGGCAATCTTCGTGGCTGCATCGGTTACGTACTGGCCTACAAGCCCCTGGACGAAACCGTGATCGAAATGGCCAAAGCTGCAGCCTTTCGGGACCCGCGTTTTCCAGCCGTCACAGCCGATGAACTGGACGATTTGGAAGTTGAAATCTCGGTCCTGACACCCATTCGAGAGATCACCGATGTCAATGAAATAGAGGTGGGCAAACATGGGATCATTATCGAGCGAGGCGTTTATAGCGGCCTATTGTTGCCGCAGGTTGCAACCGAATACGGCTGGGATCGAGAGACCTTTTTGGAACATACGTGCAATAAGGCTGGACTGCCAAGCGACGCATGGAAAAAAGAGGGAACCAAGATTAAGATTTTCTCGGCAGATGTTTTTCATGAGGAAAAGTAAAGAGAAAAACGTTATTTCGAAATAATCAAAAAGCCGTTCTTTTCTTCTGAAGAAGAACGGCTTTTTTAAATTGCTCGCCGACGAAATTGCATTCAATCTGCTATCTGAGGACATTCACACTCAACAATAACTTGTTCTTTTCGACGTTATTCCACACCACGTCAACCCGCAAAATATTCAACCGATCACTCAGTCCGAGGCCAAACTCATGATAAATCCCCTCAGTTGTGGCAGTCGGCGCATTAATATTTGATGCAAAATTTTGGCTCCTTTCTGACAACTTGCTCCACCCGATTCCGCTCCACAGGTGCAGTTTCAAACCCTTGACCAATCCCGCCTTCAAGCCCCGGTGATAAAATTCGCTGCCATTGATGGCATACTCCAGCGTGGCATTGACCATGCGATCGCCAGTGAAGGCTTTGTAATCAGCGCCTCGTAAATTGCCGTGGTAATTCAAAAACGTCTTGCCGCCAAAATCGAACCAGCGCTGGGGCGCGAGTTTGCCAGTGGCAGCGGCACCAGCAGTGAAAAAGGTCAGGTCGCTGAATTCGGTGGGACGAAATCGTTTCTGCAGGCTCCCTTTGATGAAAGCATAAGAGAAATCACTGCCGAGATTTTTCATGTCCGTGTACTCAGCCAACAGGTCGAGATCGAAGTTATAAATACGGTAGAGCAGGGTCGCCTGGAGTCCATTGAACCTGCCCTCAGCAATCTCTGGATTCAATCGAAACGGCTGGCTGTATTTGAACAGACTGAATCGGGTGTGATTAGCAGCGCTTTTTTCTTCCTGGGAAACAAATAAAAGCTTCATCGCCAGATTCTCTGACGGCAAAAATCCCAGTCCAAGATTGGCGCCCTGTTTGTAATAATAATCGCGATAATCGCCTTTGTACAACAAGCTGGTGAAAGTATTTTTGCCAGTGGTGATCAACCGAGAGGGCTCTTCGTAGCCAATGGATCGATAAACATTGGTTTCAATGAACACATTTTTCTGATGATTCAAAAAGACCAGCAGCGCGGCATCGCCCTTCCAGCGCTGGTCTTTGAAGCCATAGCCAGCATTGACAGAAATGGCTGAGTTTTTCATGATCAAATTAGAAAGGTTGAAGCCATAACGGACCGCCAATCCCTCAACGCGATTGTAGCGGAAATAATTGGCAATCTGCTGAGCAAAATGAAAGTAGGGACCGACCCGTTGCTCCCAGCCAATTTTTACCGCCTGCTCCGCGATCGCATCCGACTGAATCAAATCGGTTAGCAGCTTTGCCGATAAAAATCGATCCTCGATCTGTTTGATGATCTGATCCTGCTCTTCTTTGGTCAGCCGATTTCGATAGGTCGTGTCGGGTATGACCTTTTTCTCCAGCTCAGGATCAATCTGGTAAACGACTTTTTGATCGATAATTTTCGATGAATCGGGCAGCTCAGCATTCACCTCATAATTGGTGAATTCGATGAGCCGATAGATTTTGAGCTTGATTCCCATCCAGTGGATTTCAAACTCTTCTTCGACATGGGCTGGCAGCCAATACGATTCATAAAGCAGCACCTTCTCGGTTTTCACTTTATGATTTTCCGATCCACCCAGACTGAACGTAAAACTTCTTTTTTTGCCCGTTTTATCGCTTACCATTGAAGCCTGAGTATAAGAAGCCGCTTCATTGAAGATCACTTCGGAACCGACCACTTCTTGCTTATTGACATCCACCATAAATTTTCCGCTTACCGCGGGAATATAGGATTTGGTCGGCGTCACCTTTATTGTAACTACCTTATTTTCGCCAAAACCAATCTCGTTGATCTTTTCGTAGTGATAGACCGAATCAGCGCCAATAGCAAATGGATAGAGCGGCCATTTTTTTCGAGTAGTAGAATCTGCTGATCCTCGGTTGATGCCAAAGGCGGAGGGATCGTAAGTAAACTGAAACGGATTGGGCAGCGGAATAAATCCCCCATAGCGGATCTTTTGCGTATCGGGTTCAACCGTGCGCAGGGCTTTGATGATGATCCTGAGCGAATCGGGCTTCATCCAGATGCCATTGAAATAATAATCCTCCATGAACGGAATCAGCTTGATATCAAAGGGGCCATAGCCAAAATAGATATAAGTTTTCGACCGTCCTTCGAAAGTCACGGAATTGATCTCGTCATACGAGCGCTGGCTGTTTTGCTGAACCTGTTTGACGAATTCGGTCAGTTCGTCGGGGGCAATTGCGAGAGCGAATCTGAAAGATGATAAGAGAATAACTGTCAAAGTAGCGAGCACGAATTGACCAAAGCCAACATGCCAGCGATAGAAGGTTGCACCATCTTTTTTCATGATAAAAGCCTAGGCGAATTTAACATAGCCCGATAGTCAATTTGCCTGATTAGAAAGAAGAACCAGGTTTCATATAGAAACCTGGTTTTCGATTACGACAGCTACTTCAGGACTATCTCGATTCGCGACTCTTGATTGATCGGCATCGACATATTGGCAGGACCCGAGACAACAATGGTCCCCTCCATAAAATTATCCAAGTTCGCTTTGACAGTCAGCCCTTCCTTGAATGCAAAATACCAGATGCCAGTCCCTTCCATTTCTCCCTCAAAATTGAGATCCGCGCCCATTTGTTGACCAGAGCCTTGCAGGGAAGCTTTGGATTTGGTGGCGATCTTCAGACAGTCAAAGTTGAGCATTTTTTCAACACCTTCGAGCGTATTGGTCGTTTCAGACAAAACCTGAATTTTTAATCCAGATTGAGTGAGGTCAGTCGTATCCTGCTTGGTCCAGCTCTCACCTATTTTCACAGGTGTGTCAGGTAAATCGGACAATACGTTCCTGAAAAATGTTTTGATGCTTTGCTTACCGCCAGCCATCATCCCAAAATCCACAGTAATCGAATCCGCACCTGGCATCTCCAATTCCTTGCCATGCTTTGTGAAAATTAGCGTGAAAGATTTGCCGATAAATCCGCTCAAATCTGGTCTAATTTCACGACCCATTGCGTTGGCCTCAACACTGATTGAATCGACCATCACAGTCGCCCGCAAGTTACCCTCCTTATCCGCACCTTGATTCTGAATTGAGTATCGAAGATACGTCTTATTGATCGTTTCGATATTTTGGCCCATCTGTTCCATATTGGTTTTCTGATCGGCTTTTTGCTCGTAGCTCCAAACAGCACCTGGCAACGGATGGTAGCTCAGGATATATCCGCTTTTTTCGTCTCCCCAGAACGGCTTTTTAGCGGCGCAGCTGAAGGAAATCATTGCTATGATACTGAAAAGGAGCAAGCAGTTCAACAACGCATGAAAATTTCTTTTGTTCATTCTTTGTTCCTCCGCATAATGTTCAATTTCTCTCTGCTTGGGAAAAAACGTCTAATCAATGCACCCGTCGATGCGATTAGACCAGCAGAGCCAGTTTTTGATTCCAATGAAATTCCAAAAATCTTTTTCTTCGATTATTTCAAGCGGCAAAACCCACCTCACTCGACATCGGGTTTTGCCATCCCTTGTTCCTTCTATCACAATATTGCGACCTGGCTTTATTTATCCCACAAAAAGCCGATCATTCACATTACTCACTGACTACTGATTGCTGACCACTGATCACTGATTACTGATTACTGATTACTGATCACTGATTACCGATCACTGATTACCGATCACTGCCTCCTATTGCCTGACCTTGTTCACTCCACCGGCTTCCCATCCGCATCAATCAATCTCACCTCCCCGAAACCCAATTCTTTCAGCGTGGGCTCAACTTTGGCCCGATCGCCGACCACAATCCATGTCACTTGATTGGGACGTAGCAGTTTTTTAGCCGCTCTAGAGATGTCGTTCAATTTTAAGTTACGCAGCTTTTCTGGATAGGTCTGGTAATAATCATCGGGCAACCCATAGGTGATGAGTTCAGCGATCAAGCTCCCAACCGCTCCGATCGTCTCCCAGGAACCTGGCAGGCCGAGGATTTCATTTTGTAGCACCTTATCCAATTCTTCCGGGGTTGCTGGTCTGGCGCCAAGGATTTCCATCATTTCCTTTTTCATCTCTTGGAGTGATTCCTTAGTTTTGTCGCCTTGAATTGAGGTATAAGCGATGAACGGTCGCTGTCCTCGAGCAGATACGATCACACTTCCAGCGCCATAGGACCAATGCTTGGCTTCGCGAAGGTTCATATTGATCCGAGAGGTAAAGGTGCCTCCGAGAATGGAATTCAGCATATTCATCGCCAGATCATCTGCATCTGCTTTAGGTGGCGCAATATGTCCTGCCAGAATGACGGATTGAGGCGAACCTGGTTTGTCGATCAAATAGACAGTCGAGCTCGACGGATAATCGACCGGACTGATATTTTTCTTCGGTACATTGCCTGGCTTCCAACCAGCAAATAGCTTTTCCAACTTAGGAGTAATTTCACTGAGCTTAGTATCTCCAACAATCACCAATGTGGCATTGTTCGGTTTAAACCAGGTTTGATGGAATTTCGCGAGGTCTTCGGTGGTTAGTCGATTGACAGATTGTTCTGTCCCTGAGCCGGTGAATGAATTACCATAAGCATGGCCTTCACCATATAGAAATCGCGGAAAGACCCGGAGCGCCATTTGGAACGGCGAGGCCTTTTCCTGTTTGATGCGCGCCAATTGTTGTTTTTGCAGCCGTGCAAATTCTTTCTCAGGGAAAGCAGGATTCAAAATGACATCGGCGAAGATATTCAAAGAGGCATCCAAATTTTCTTTCAGGGTTGATAAATAGACAGAGGACATATCCAGGCTGGAACCAGCACTGAGCCGCGCGCCAAGCAAGGCCAATTCCTCACTGATCTGCAAGGCATCGCGCGTTTTGGTCCCTTCATCCAGCATATCCATCGCCAAGCTGGCGGTCCCGGGCAAGCCAAATTGATCCGCTGCGTATCCAGCATCCACTAGCAGATTGAAATTGACGATCGGGACAGCGTGTCGTTCTGCCAGAACAAGTTTCAATCCGTTCGATAAGGTTGCGCGCTGTAATTTGGGAAATTTGACCTCAGGGGCTGGCCCAGGTTCTGGCAATTTAGAGCGATCCACCTTGGATTCGCTACTTTGGTAACTTGGGAATGGATGGACCTCTAGGATATAAACGCCATCGGAGAGCCAGCGTTTGGCCGTCTCCAAAAGATTTTGGGCTGTCGCCTCGCGGACGCGCTTCAGGGTGGTTTTATAGTAATCTGGACTGCCACCGAATACTTCGTTTGTGGCTAAAATATCCGATTTGCCGCCAAATCCACCAATGCGTTCGATGCCGCGCACAAAGCTGGCGATAAATTGACTCTTTACACGCTTCAATTCCGCTTCCGTAGGTCCTTCGTCCAGAAACTTCTTCAGCTCCTCATCCAAAGCCTTCTCTACCTTCTTCAGATCCTCACCTGGCTTGGCCGTCGCTTGAACATAAAACAAGCTGGCGATCTCACGTTTATCAATATATGAAGCGACATCTGTGGCAATTTGATCTTCGTAAACCAACCGTTTGTACAACCGAGAAGTTTTGCCAGATGCCAATACATCGCTCACCAGATCGAGGTAATCGGCGCAGGGCGTCCCCCATTGCGGCACATTCCAGACCTTATAGATCCGTGCTTGCGGCACTCGATCCTCAACACTTTGGCGAATCGTCCCAGTTCGTTTCGCAATGAACGCCTTATGCTTGGCAACAGGCGGCCCTGAAGGAACGCTGCCAAAATAGTATTTCACCTTTTCCAGTGCAGCTTTGGTATCGACATCGCCAGCAATGGAGATCACCGCATTGGCCGCGCCATAATAGGTTTTAAACCATTCATGCACATCTTCCAGAGAGGCTGCATCGAGATCCTCCATCGAGCCGATCACCGTCCAGGAATATGGATGACCGGCTGGGAAACAGTTCTTCGTGACCAATTCGTCCACGATCGAGTAGGGCTGATTTTCATATTGGCGCTTCTCATTCTGCACCACGCCGCGCTGTTCATCCAGCTTGGCCTGATCGATGGCGCCAATGAGGTGGCCCATGCGATCCGATTCCATCCACAACGCTAAATCGAAAGCAGAGATCGGCACGTTCTGGAAATAGTTTGTGCGATCCTCGTTGGTGGTGCCATTCAGGTCCGTAGCACCCACCTTTTCCAGCGGCTTAAAATAGTCATCGTTATAATGCTCGCTGCCGTTAAACATCAGATGCTCGAACAAATGCGCAAAGCCAGTCTTGCCTGGCTTTTCGTTCTTGGAGCCGACATGATACCAGATATTCACCGCAACGATGGGTGCCTTGTGATCCTCATGGATGATCACCGTCAACCCATTATCCAATACAAATTTTTCATACGGGATATCGATCTCTTGAGCAGCGGATTTCATCGGCAAGAGAGATAATAAAAATAACAATAGCAATGTTGGAACAAAAATAGACAGAGGTGTTTTGCGAAGCATCATATTTCCTCCCTAATCAAGTTTAAATTTGTAATGGTTGATTTTGAAGCGTATTACGTAGCAAGCGATATTTTGTTGCCAAACAATTTCGACGAGCTTTAAAACTGACTTCCAGGACGCGAGATGAGCTATTTTTATTCTATCTATTTTCAATTGCGCCGTGTGCTCGTATCTTAGGGCTTCAGATCGAGTTTATGCTTATGGGTTTAACCAAAATCGATAAAATAATCAGTATCCACGTTCATTTGAGTCGATTTGCAATAGCACTATTCAAGGCTCTGTTTTCGTTCAAGACCTATTTTTATTTGGAGCATGTCCCCCTTCACCGCCACGAATCCAAATTTGCTCTCGAAATCCTGAAAGTTGAAAGCGTTTTTCGATTGGTCCAGCACTTTCAAATAAGGATCAAGATGCGCCATAAGATGCCCAAATGCAGATTGAGCATCGGCCTCTGATGCATAGCGGATGAGAATCAACTTATATCGCCCCAGATTTGGATCTTTATAATCGCCAACCACACCAAAGATTTTGCCCCCCAATTTAAGCACATCCCCTTCTCCAAACGTGAAAATCGGTTGCAAGGCATAAGGGCCACGAATAATCAATTCCGATCCAGTGATCAGATGCTCTTTCGGCAAAAGATCGAACAATCTTACTGGCCGCTCTGAAGGGATGAACCGCAAGGTCTGACGACTCAGCTCTCTCATGATTGGGATCAGCTTTTCATCCCCAGCGAAGCTGTTTACCTGAATGAAGTAGCTTCCTTTCACAATGGTAAATTGGTATTTATTCCCAGAGTTTCTGGCATCGATCTTTTCAATTGGGGTTTCTTCGCCGCATTTCATTAAATAAATTCCCAAGGCTGCCTCGGGGCTATCCATTTGATACACTTCTAAAACCATTTCCTTATCTTTTTGCCGATAACCCTGCACGAGTAATTCCTTAAACCCGAATTCCAAAAAAAGCTCTGCCCCACCATCGATGTAATTATACAAATCGTTCCCTACAAAACGGAGCGTCCTGCCTGAGGTGGTCCATCCGACCACGAAATTATCATCGGGAAGGATGATGCCAGCATGGCAATCAACGGCAAGCCAGAGGATAATTATTGTCAGTAACGGTGCTTTTTTCATAGCTGTCTATCCATACAAAAATTTGAAAATCTTTGAAAGAAGCGTGGGAGAGTCAGAGCATGGGGGTATTGGAGTTTTGGAGCATAATGCCAGATAGCCATCACTCCATTACTCCATCGCTCCATTCTCCTCTAAAAATTAGAACTAAACACGCAGGTGCTGAATCTTTTGCAAATCCACGATTCCCAGACCCAGCCGCTCAGCATAACGCAAGTATTCAGTGAAACGGGGATGTTCATTGACATTTACGTTCATGGCTTTTCTTTTTTGCAGCATGAGATTGTGGCAGACCATGTCCAATGCAAATGGATCGGTCGCAAAAAACAAGGTGTTGTAAAGATAAGTGAACTTGGCGTTCGACATTGGCCCACCATCGTACTGAGCGCGCAATCCATCGGTGATGTTCAAAACCAATTTATCGCGAATAACTGGAAAAGCCAAAACTTCAGTGCAGACGTCGAAAAATAGCGGACGATGCAGCCGATTGGTATTACAAATTGCCCCATAGCCAAGATTTTTCGTGGCCATCGAGATGCCGTTACCGGTATTTTTAAACACTGGGACATTAATGATCTTGGTCAACTTTTGGGTGAGCAGCTTACCGAAATAGGAATATTGCCCATTGAACACATGCTGGTTCAAATAGGCCTTGTCTTCCTTGGGACCATCGACATCCGCCCAATAATAGACACTCATATCGAAATTTTTGGCGCTGACATGCGTGCCATCTGGATTCAACCAACGGCTGTCGTCCTCTGCTTTGCCTTCGGCTGCAGCTTCATCCATCGTCTGCAGTCCCTCAATTCCAATCCCTGGGTATCTTTCTTTTGTAAACCCTGCATCAACAAGCATGTAATCGAATCGGTCCCAAATGATGATATTTTCGGGTTTGATACCGTTGCTAATCAACCAATCGATAATGGCATCCACGACCTCGAGCCGAGTACTGATGAGACCGGGTCCCACTGGATTGACCTTGATCCCAACCACGTCATCCTTTTGAAAGAAGAGCTCAAAGCTCTTTTTCAGGTCATGACCAGTCAAACTTTGGATTCCGATCGCAATCATCTGTTTGACAATCTCGGCATTGATTTTTTCCTCTGTCATGGCGCTGGGGTGATGAATCTCAACGACTTTGCCAGGAAAAAGTCCTGGCAAAGAATATTTAGTTCTGGGGATACTAAGGGCCTCTTGGATATTGGTTTTAGGCCTGACAGGCTGTTGCGGTTTTTGAGCATCTTGCGCCCATAGAGTTGGATTCCCAAGCACAAGTCCAGCGCTGGCTGCTCCCAGCCTTAAAAAATCACGTCGCTTGATTTGAATTGGGTCGGGCATCGACCGATAGCCTGATTTTGATTGGCAGGACATTCAATTCTCCTTAAAAATGAGACTTAAATTTCTAAAATGAACTCAAACGGCACAAGCAAAAAACTTTTGCCCCACAAGAAACACGGAATAGCGCTAAAGTGCGAGCTCGAATAATAGTTTTTGTGCTCTCTCGTGTGCATCGTGGGGCAATTTTTTTATCTTAGAATTTCAGGTGAAATATGAGTGTTCGAAAAACCATCTGCGTTGGCTTACTTGATCGTGCTCAAAATTTCCCGAATCGCAACATTAGAATAGCGCTTGGACCGCTGAGGTCTTGGTTGCTGCTCAATCGAGAGCCTTCCTCCACCCCGGTGATATATCGATAGCTGGCGCCGGCACTGAGTCTGAACCAAGTGGTCACATTGAGGTCGAGCGTCGCTCCAGGTTCCAAAACGAACAGGGCATCATTGGGCATATCCCCAAAGGTAATATCTCGCGCTTCGTTTCGATATTGGATGGCTCCGGCACCGATGAGCGTATGGAAAGAGAAATGAAGCAATTTATCGGAATTGACCACCCATTCGATCTCCAATCCACCATACCCAAAATCAAGATATTTTTCGTTCAGCGGCCCAAGTCGGTTTGCGGCCACGTAGTTCGCAAGGCCATATCCACCGCCACCGATCATCAACTTATGATCGATGATCCACCCACCGCGACCACCGACGAGTACTCCAAATTTCCCATTGATCGATGAAAATTTCACTACAGGCCCGCCAAAGCCGCCGTGATCGACTTCGCCGCTGAATAAAGTTTCTTGTTGGCTAAATACAGATGTAGCGAGCAATAGCAACATCAAGATTACGCCTGTCGTTTTCATTTTTTTGTTCCTTTCATTTTAGTTTCGGAGTTCATCGCTAAAGCAGGATTGCTCACAATCCAGCCCATTCCCTTATAGATTGGGATGTTTCAAATGGAAATCAGTCGCATCCTGATACGTTTTGGCGACCAGCAGAGTTTCAGCTTCATGGAAGAGTTTTCCGATGAAGGAAATACTCGTGGGAGAACCTTGCTCATTGAATCCATTGGGAACCACCACAGCCGGATGCCCGGTCAAATTGGTTAGCAGCAGCACATCGCCGCCATAAGACGGCGTCACAAATACATCGATTTGGGACATCAGTTTCGCCATGGCGTGCATGATCAAGGTGCGCACTCGATTGGCTTGAATATATTCGACGGCTGGGATCAATCGCGAATGACGAAACACATTGGGCCAAGCGTTTTTGATCTGTCGGACCAGCAGGTCATCTCGATTGGAACGAGTGAGATCATCGAAGGCGGCAGCAGCTTCGGCATTGAGAATGAAACGCAGAGCGCTCACAGGAAAATCGGGCAATTCAATCGGGATCAAATTGATCCCTTTTGATCGCAGCAGATCTAATACAGCTTCGTCATTGGCTTTGGCCTGATTGTTTTCACGATCCGCTTCAAATGCACTTTTTAAATATCCGATTCGCAATTTCCTGACATCCTGATTTGCGTTCCAGTTGAACGGCAAATTTACAACCGTGAGATCCTTGCCGTCTGGACCATAGATCGCATCAAACACCAGCGCGCAATCTTCGACCGAACGACAAATAGGGCCGATTTTATCCATGCTCCAACTCAACGCCATTGCGCCATAGCGACTGATGCGACCGAATGTAGGGCGCAGCCCAGTCACGCCGCAGCGGGTTGATGGAGAAACGATCGAACCGTATGTCTCTGTGCCGATACTGAAGCCCACCAATCCAGCCGCGGTTGCCGCGGCCGGCCCAGCCGAAGAGCCGCTGGATCCCTGGGTCAAATTCCAGGGATTTTTGGTCGTGCCGCCAAACCAGACGTCTCCCCAGGCTAGTTCTCCCATGGTTAGCTTGGCGATCAACACTGCACCTGCTCGCTCCAGTCGCTCCACTACCGTAGCATCATAATCCAGCATTTGATCCTTATGCGTCATTGCTCCCCAGGTGGTTCGATAGCCCTTGGTGGCTAATAGATCCTTTGCGCCCCAGGGGATACCATGCAGCGGTCCACGATATTTTCCAGCCGCAATTTCTTTGTCTGCTTGCGTCGCTTGTCGTAATGCAAGCTCCTCGGTTAATGTGATTACGCATTGCAATTTCTCATCATATCGCTTTAACCGTTCCAGATACATTTTGGTCAATTCCAGGGAACTGATTCTTTTTGTCTTGATTAATTGAGCCAGATGCGTGACTGGCAAAAACGCAAGCTCCTCTAAATTCGCCGTGACCTTGGGAGCCAAAACGCGGCTGGTTTTGATGGGTAATTTCTTGGTTTCGAACATCATCCCTGGGAGAATCGGATTGAATTGGAGAGCTGGCGGTACGCTATTGTCCAGAGGAATGGTTCTAATTTTTTCATAAGCTGCCAGATTTTCATTCACCCCCTCCACCATTAGCTCCCGTTCAGCCTCAGTGAACTTCAGACCAGCAATTGTTTCAGCCTCTTGGATCGCGGACTTGGAGATTTTTTGCTCATCTGCTTTCTGATATTTTGCCCAGAGATGCTTCGGAAATAAAGCAGAGAAAATACCAAAGCTCGACAATAAGCCACAAAACTTGCGTCGATTTAAATCCGATTGAAATAGCATAAGAATATTCCCTCCCATGATTTTACTGGCCTTCGAATAGCCGGTGATTCGCAATGAGCGCAAAGTAATCCTCTTTGTGAGAAATACAGCGAGCAATTTCCTTGTTGAATCGATTGAAGAAAAGATTCCTTACTCCAATCGGAAAAATGTGGATTAATTTCATGGAGATTATCCTAGCAGGTGGATTCGATCATGCATCCGAAAAAGTTATTTTCCCAGCTTGGGATAGAGTTCATCCCACCATTGGGGTTGTCCTTTTAGCCATTTATCGAACCACGCTAAAATAGTTTTCGTCCATTTGATTCGCTTGTTATAGTTCAAAATGTGGTGGTCCTGCCCTTCGACTTCAATGAGCTCTACCTCCCTGCCGAGCAATTTAAGTGCAGTATAAAGCTGGCGGCTCTCACCTGGCGGGACGTTGGTGTCATCCGAACCGTGCAATAACAGTAATGGCGTCTTAATCTTATCGGCATGAAACAAGGGGCTCTGCCCAATATAGATGTCTTTTCGATTCCATGGGAAGCTATTGGCTGTTGCGACGGCACTGTAGATATAGCCCCAATATCCCTCACCCCAATAGCTGGAAATGGAGCTAATGCCAGCGTGAGCCACGGCTGCGGCAAAAATATCGGTTTTCGTTAATAACAGCATTGTCATGAACCCACCATAAGAAGCTCCTAAACAACCGACGCGATGCTCATCGACGAACGGATGAGCGGCAAGAAATTTCTTTACCCCATCGATGATTTCGTCTGCCACAATCATCCCCCAATCGTTCACGTGTAGAGCTGAAAATTCCTGACCATACCCAACTGCGCCACTCGGCTGCAACACATAGACGATATATCCATTGGCAGCATAAAGGTTCTTCGGGTACCTGCCGCCAAAATCACGCGTAACTGGCGAGGTCCCACCATAATAATACACGATGCATGGGTACTTCTTGGATGGATCAAAATCTGGCGGGTAATAGACATGCCCATCGATCTCTACATTCCGCGAATTCTTGAAGGTCCAGTTTTCAACTCTGCCGAACACCACATGTCGGAAACTCTCTGCTTCAGGATCAGCCAATAAACGGAATTTTCTCGTCTTCAAATCAATGCTGAATGCTTTGGTTGGCCTGGAACTGCTGGAGCCAGAGTAGACTGCCATTGGTCGATTGAGCGCCAGATCGAAGTTGCTCAGCACTTCAACGCCAGTGTCGATCCGTTCGAACCTTTTTTTGCTCAGGTCATAACGATAAAGTTGTCGCAAAGAACGATCAGTGGTGGTGAAATAAATGCAATTTTCCAACTTGCTCCAGACTGCTTGTCCAATAGTGGGATTGAAATCGCGAGTGATTGGCTCAGCGCGGCGAGATTTTAAGTCATAAATATAAGCTTGGGTATCGTAATCATTCGGAATTTTTCCTTCAGAGACGTTGATCCCCAGGCCACCGAACATGGAAGGGCCACCTGTTACAAGTAATTTGGTGCCGTCAGGGGACCATTGCACAGTTCCAGACCAGGGGCTGGTCCATAATGTATCCACGGTCATATCGGCAAGATCGAGGATGAAAACCTCTTGCTTGGAATATGGCCGTTCGGTGAAATCTTCGTAAGAACGACTGAACAATAGCTTTTTGCTATCAGGACTTATGCTATTCAATTCGGTAGATAGCAATCCACTGGTCAGACGCTGCCGAGTACCTTGCGGAACATTAAGCCGATACAGAAAAGTGCGATTTCTCCAGCCGGATTGTCGGTCTGGCATGCCTTCTAACTTTTTTAATCCAGATTTATCTGTCTCCGATTTTTCAATTATGCTGTAAATGATAAAAGTGCCATTTGGTGCCCAAGTATGCTGACCGAGATCCTTAACCCGCTCCATAATTGCAGTTGCAGTGCCTTGGTCCAAATCAACGATCCATAACGTGGCTCCCTCTTTGCCAGAGCTTGTATACGAGAATTTTCTGCCAATGGGTGACCAGTTGACATCACTGACTTGTATTCCCCCGCGATAAGTGTTCACCAACTTGCCGTCATTCGTCCGTCGCAATTCAATCCACGATTCCGAGTCATCGCTGGGAGGTAAACTCTGGCGCATTTTGATTGCAGTCAGCTCCCCATCAGGAGAGACCGAAACCGAAACCAATTTGGGGCCATCGAGCAAATGTCTGATGGATTTTTGTTGCTGGGGCGAAATTGAAGCGATCAAGTCACTTGTTAACCATGGCTCATCCAATTGCAACGTTGCTTTTAAACGGAATGGAGAATGATTGACTGGATCCTTCAATAATTTAATTGCAAGCAAATGTTTTCCGGTCTCTAACTTGATCTCCTGAGTGATTTTTCCTGCTGCGACATCGGTGGAATCATCTTTGGGTTGTTCCGAAGATGTTTTCTCCGTCATCTTCTGACCATCGACAAATACCTGAAACAAATGATGACTATAAACCGATAATTTGATTTTCATCCATCGCTTTGCCTCGATATAGGAAGCTATATAGAACATTTGCGGAAGATCATTATTCGGCGTGGAAAATTCGATCCACCCCATCGTATTCGCAGATAAGTGGATCCATCGAAAGGAATGCGATTCGTCCCATTGAAAGACCTCGCCCTCGCTAGGCCATAGCTTATCCACGGACAAGTGCTCAAACGCTAAAAGACTTTTCATGTCAAACTGTTTGCCATTGAGGTTTTTCGTATCATGAAAAATTGGCAGCCGAGCTTCCATCGGTCCGATCCCTAACCAATCAGCAATTTGGATTTCAGATTTGTCCGATTCAGCATTGGATGGGACCAAGAACCACCAGAGGGTGACAGCAAAAATTAACAAAATTGCGGCGGTAAAATTCAAAAATCGTCTGCTCATCGATTTGCTCCCAATGAATGGAATTGGTGAAAAGTGTATTGGAGAATGACAAAAGCTCAAGGCTTTTATCGAAACACCCGATACTTTTTAACGAATCCAACTGGTTGATAGCTCATCTTTGCCTGGCGTAAGCCTGGATCGCCTAGATCTTGTTCGCGATTGATGAACTTATAATTTTCTGGCAAAATTGAAGCAAAGCATTGATTGACGAACTGATAGATACCCTTATATTTTCCCAGTGCCTTTTCGAAATGAATGACAAAGCTTTTCCCGTGGGCCAACTCTTCTCCAAGCGTAAAAGCAGCGGGCTCCCCTTCAACATAATAGATCCCGCCACACAGTTGCAGCTCCTCAGCTTTCTCCAGGGCCTCTTTATTGGCCAAATAGTCGCCAGGATTATCGCGGCCATTGCGCCATAACTCCAGAACCCGAATTGCATCAGGGATGAAATTTTCCAACAAAGGTTTTCCCTCATAGTTATAATTGTTGATAAAGGCATTGACCAAATTTTTCTTTTTATGATATTTTCTCCCAGCCAATTTGGCCAGTTCCTCCCGATCATAGAGGTAATCAAAATTATCGCGATCCTCGAGCACACGGTACCCCCAAGCCTCAAGGGTTTTCGCTTGAGCTTCCGTGGCAGCCTTCATGGATTTGTGATGATCAAAAAGCATCGCCACTTTTGTTTGATCTGGTAATCCAAACGGAAGCATAAAAAACGGCTTTCCATCATCGTTTCCTAAGATGACCAGCAGTTCATCATCAAGCTGAGATAATCGATATTGGTGCGTTTTTCGAAACAGATAAATATTCGCAAAAGAGAACTCGGAAACGCCCTCGGATAAGGTCTGAAATTTTGGATGTAGAATTGGCCTCAAATTCAGTGTAATTTCGGTTGATTCTGGATAGAGGGGTATCATAATTTGTTCTTCATGAATGAGAATTATCAACAATGTTCAAACTATTTACCGTTATTCGAATAGATCCTCACGAATGATTCCATAACCATTTTTCCCCGATGGGCCATTGAACACAACCTTTAGGGGTTCAAAAAATAATGCTTTTCAATTAATGGACAGCTATGGAACACAAAATTGAAGCGAGCGTACTTGATTCGACAAAAATTTTATGAATGAATCATAATCATAAAAATAATGCGCTAAAATACGAAATTAAAGTTACAAAATCAAGATTTCTTTTCTCAACGGTAAGATAAGCATACAACAGGATTTCTTCATCCAAAGATGATAAACAAATTCAGATTGAAGCGGTACAGTGAATAAAGCAATGCGCGGTTTGAGGAAATTTATTTTAAAATTTTCGAAATTGAAAATAATTTCTCTTGACTATTTCGATCGTTTTCATTATATTTTTATCCGCTATGAAAAAAGATAAGTCAAAAGATAGAGTGACGAAAAAGCGTGTGGGGCAAATTTCATTTGGCCGTGAAAATTATATCATTTTTTTGATCGGCATCCTCACATTGGTGTTAGGCTACATTTTTTTGGCCCAAGGTCCAGCTGATAGTTTTTGGTCACTTACTTTAGCTCCAATTTTGCTGGTGCTAAGCTATTGCGTGATTATCCCGATAGCGATTTTGTATCGCAGAAAAAGCTCTGGAGCTCAATCTGAGCCTTCTCAGCAATCATGAGAAATTGCTGGGGAACATTTGCAGGGATAATTGCGTTATGGATTCAGCATTAGATCAAAAAGAGGACGGAATTAATCAAACGGGCGATTAGCTCAGGTGGTTTAGAGCGCCTGCCTTACAAGCAGGAGGTCACTGGTTCAAGTCCAGTATTGCCCACAATCTGAAGTAATGAGAAAAACGTGAGCTTTACTATAGATCAACAAATTTAGCAAATAAGGGGTCGTGGTGCAGTTGGTTAGCACATCGGCCTGTCAAGCCGAAGGTCGCGGGTTCGAGCCCCGTCGGCCCCGCTAAAAAGGGCTATCATTCATTCTGATAGCCCTTTTTTTTCTATGGGGTGAAACGCTTTTGCCTGAAAGCATCCAAATCCATGGTCGAAATTGGGGTTACCATCTAACCGAATACAACCAAATCCAAACATGTTTAATGATGAATACGTTACCATAAGTGATGAACAAAGTGCTGAATTAAAAGTGAAGGGGTCTTTGTTCATCGGAACTGCATCTCCTGTCGCCACAATCAATCAGGCTCAAGAGTTTATCCAACGGATTTCACAAAAATATTTTGATGCGACCCATCATTGCTATGCCTATCAGCTCGGTTGGGCTTCATCTGCAGTTTATCGAATGAGCGATGCTGGCGAGCCATCGGGAACGGCTGGACAGCCGATCCTCTCGGTCATCAAAGGCAAGGGATTGACCAACATTTGCGTAATCGTGACGCGGTATTTCGGTGGGACTAAGCTTGGCAAGGGAGGATTGGCACGGGCTTACGCAGATTGCGCACATCTGGTTCTCGAGCGATGCACCATTATAACAAATTACCTTGCCCAACGATTAGAACTCCATTTTGATTATCAATTAACCAATCCAGTAATGAGCGTCCTTTCATCGTTCCAGGCAACCATTCATCGTTCTGATTTCGATCAACAGGCGCATTTGGTCACGTCGATCCGAATCAGCCAAATCGATAATTTCAAGCGCCAATTGATCGAGGCGACATCCGGAAAAATCCGAATTCAACCTGTTAGCTAAATGGAAATTCTATTCGTCATTTTGGCCCTTCTGCTATCTGCATTTTTTTCCAGTTCAGAAACGGCCTTTTTATCTGCCAGCCGGCTTAAAATCGAAGTTTTGCACCGGCGGAAAATCAAAGGCGCAAAGCTGGTCTATAACTTTATCAAGCAGCCAGAGTCATTTATCGTGACTGCACTCATCGGTAACAATTTCAGCAATGTGTTATTTACATCGCTCATTGTGCTGATACTTCGTGGATCGGTTCAGGATTTTATGCTGGTCATCATTTCTACTGGGCTGCTATTGATATTTGCTGAAATCATCCCCAAGGTCATCGCCTGGGAGTTCGCCAATCAGCTAATTCTATCTTTCGGACGTTTGCTGTATTTTTACAAAATAATTTTCAGTCCGCTCAGCTACCTCCTGATTGGTCTTTCAAACTTCCTAATGCGCCGATTCAAGATCTCCGATGAAAAGTCGATTCCACAAATTCTTACACGCAGCGATGTTCAGAAATACATTTATGAGAGTGAAAAATACGGGATCATTGAGTCGGAGGAGCGGGAGATCATCAGCCGGATTTTTGATCTGCGCACTACTCGGGTTAAAGAGACCATGGTCCCGAGAACTGAGATCATCGCAATGAGCATCGAATCATCTATCGATGATCTGATTGATAAAATTAATGAAACTGGCGTCTCCCGGTTGCCGATTTACGATAAGGACATCGACAACATTGTGGCAGTTGTTTATGCAAAAGACCTCTTTTTTAATCCTAAAGAGCTTAAAGAAATCTGCGAAGAGATTCTTTATGTACCAGAGACGAAATCCGCCTTTGAATTATTAAAGGAATTTCAACGGCAAAAAATAAGCATTGCAGTCGTGTTGGACGAATATGGCGGGACGGCTGGACTGGTGACCCTTGAAGATCTCATTGAAGAGCTTTTCGGCGAAATCTATGATGAGTTCGATCTGGACCATGAACCGATGTATATCATGGAAGATGAACGAACCATCAAAGTGGTTGGCCAGGCTGAAGTGGACGAGCTTAATGAAAAATTTGGTTTGGAAATTGAAGAGGGCGATTATACCACGATTGGAGGTTTTATTACAGATAAGTTAGGACGAATCCCTCATCCAGGCGAAAGCATTGATACTGAACGATACAAAATAATCGTCGAAAAAGCGAGTCGAAAGCGGATTATTTTAGTAAAAATAATTCTGAAAAATCTCAATCAAACGGTTTGAAATACTATTCGCCGTTGTTGAATGGCAAATATTTTGACCAGCATCATTCCAACCAAAGAGAAAAAACTGATCAGTGTCAGGGTCCAATATAATCCAATTTTGTCGGCAAGCGCCCCGATCGGCGTCATCAGTAAGCCGGATGCTCCCCAGCCCATTCCCATCATAATCGAAGATACTAAGCTTGCCTGCCGAGGAAGGATCTGCTGTCCCAAAACAATGTTAACTGATGTCGATAATTGAATAAACAAGCCCAACAGCGCTAGACAGACCAGATTGCTTCCCATTGGAAGATTAATAAACCCCAATGCACATGGCAAGACAGTAACAAATGAAAGCTGCAACGTTTTTTTGCTGCCGATCCGATCGAACAAATAGCCTCCGATCAGAATTCCTGTCGTCGTGAAAAGTTGGAAAATGGCCAGCGCAGTTCCGCCGAACACATGGCTCTCCCCTTTTGACGTCAAGTAGAGGGGAATAAAACCAGCGAATGATTGGACCATGGTGGCTCGAATCACGACCATCAAATAGAGATTGATCAATAATAACCGATTTAGTTTGGAGCGGTTTTGATGCTGACTCATTGGTTCGCTGATCACAGGATCCGTTTTCCGAGCCAGAAAAAATTGACCAGCGTAGATCGAGAAAATAAGCGATAGCAACATGGTAAAAATGGCGGATTTGATACCATAGCGATCTGTAATCGGGATAATCACAAGACTTCCCAGTGCAACTCCCAATGCTCCAGCCATATTGAATACTGACATTGAAAATCCCTTGCGACAATGATTCACGGTCCCCACGGCAGCAGCACCAGCGGGGTGAAACATCGCTGTCCCGAGGCCGCTCATGACCAAAATCAGGATCAATGTGGAATAACGATTTACCCAACCGAGCAATCCCATAAAGATTGCGGTTATTAATGGGCCAAATACCAGGAAGTAATTTCGGGACAATCGATCTGAGATGACACCAGTGATCGGCTGAACCAGTGAGCTGGAAATCGAGAAGATCGATAATAACAATCCTGCAAGTGCCAAAGATAAATTCAATTTCACGACAATAAGCGGCAACAGCGGAGCTAAAAAGCCGTTATAGAAATCCGTGGTAAAATGACCAAATGTTACCAGCCAAAGCTTTTTCTGATCGGATATGGTAGCAATATTTTTCTGATGCTTGTGGACCGTTTTTATCCTCCAGATGCATCATGTAATGCATTCTCCCCCATCTTCTTATCTCGATGATAGCTCGACATCACCCGAGATTGCGTTCTTCAATCTGCCTATTGAAGTAAGTCTATGGCGATCAATACCGACAACCGGGCGAAATCCACCAATTGCAGCAGTTCGATATACTCATTGGCGATATGGGCTGTATCTCCTCCTGGCCCCCAGCCGACTGTAAGAACACCATGCTGAATTAAATTTTTGGCGTACGTGCCGCCGCCCATTCCCATCGGGGTTGCAATGAAACCCAACTCCGATTCGGTATATTTTTGAATCAGCTTTACCAATTCATTATCAGCTGAAACGCTAAAGGGAAGACTTTCTGATAAAATTTCGACTTGAAAATTGCCACCGGGAATTCGATCGATGCACCGATGGATCTGGTCCAATACCCCAGTTCGATCCATGCCGGGGACCGTGCGAATATCCAAATAAATCGAACAATTTGCTGGGACCACATTCGCAGCAACCCCGCCATGGATCTCGCCAAGATTTAAAGTCGGGCCTCCTAACAGGGGATGAGGGTGGTATTCGAATTGAAGCTGTTCTAAAAGAGGGATCAGTTTCGCCATCATGAAAATGGCATTGATCCCCTTTTCTGGGGTTGAGCCATGGGCCTGCTGACCAAAAGCAGAGATCCGAATCACCATTCGGCCCTTCTCAGCGATGTCAATTTCTCTCATTTCATGCCCGATATCAGGCACAATGGCGTGAGTCGGATTGATCAGTCGCCCCTCCAACAGATAGCCGATGCCATAATCAACCCCATTTGGGTCAGCAGCCTCCTCGTCCGCCAGCGCAGCGATGAGCAACTGCCCATTCAATTGTTGATCCAGCTCCAACTGTTTGATCACTGCCGACGCCAACAAAATTGCAGCTAAAGGGCCTTTGTTATCATTCGTGCCACGGCCATATAATTTGCCATCCTTCACCACTACATCGAATGCATTGTGCTCCCAACCTTCTCCTGCGGGAACAACATCCATGTGCGCCGGCAACAACAATCTCTTGCCGCTGACATTTTTCCCCAGCTTGCCGATAATGTTTGGCCGTTCTCGCTGTCTGGCAAATTCGTCGAAGGGAATACCAAGTCGCGATAACTCCCGTTTAACAATCTCTGCTACCCGATATTCCTCTCCACGAACCCTTAAATAGGGATGTTCTGGCAATTTCTCTGGAATCACATTCACGGTCCGTTGCCTAACCATCTCGGTTACCAATTCGATGATCCGCTGCTCAATCGCTTTGCGATGGTCTTGAAAATACTGATTAATCTTTCTATGTAAGTTCATACTCACCTCATTTTTTTCAAAAAAATTCTATCGGCGATAACCGCATTTGAAAAACATTGGATCGAAAACTCTAGATCATTTCATTTTTCACTATCACTTCCTGGTCACCTCTTTCTTCCGGCATTCATTAATCTAAAAATCGCATTTGCATCGGCAAATGATTTACAAGATGGTTGGTGAAATCACCGATGCGAACACTATTTTCAACAGGCTCTCTAAATAGGCGCTGGCCTGACGCTTGCTATTTTAGTACCGATCTCAACGAATTGGACTGCTTTATCAGGTAAGCACCTGGTCAATTTTTCCATTTTTCGGAGAGGCTCTTAAAAGTTCTATTATATGAAATTTTTCGTGAAATGCAAGATATTATTTTCGGGAGGGTGGAAAATTTGGTCTCCAGCGATGCGGTACTTTTTGCTTAGCCTTATCATTCAATTTCCTCTGAATTGCTCAGAATTAACAGTTTGAAGGTATAATATGGCAAAATCGAGATGGTTCTTTTTTCTTCAGCAGCGCTATTCGAGCTACTCATTCGAGAGAAAAATGAATCAAGCATGATTTTTTCAACCTTAATTGACTCACCAAATTTGTGGGGGAATCATGGATACTTCAACCTTTAGATGTCTCGTCGCCGCCTTGCTCATTCTTTGTCTTTCTACTCCTTTATCAGCTCAAACTGTTATTCGGGTGAACTGCGGTGGTAATGATTATTGGGATACGGAACGCAACCTTTGGCATGCAGACCAACCCTATACCCCTGGAAGCTGGGGCTATGTGAATCCTGGCTATTTTTTATTTTATGATTACCCAATCAGCGGCACGAATGATGACCCATTGTATCAATATGAGCACAACGCTTTAGACAGCTATTTGTTCACTGTTCCCAACGGCACTTACGTGGTCACATTGAAGTTCGCTGAACTTTATTATGACAATGTTGGCGAACGGGTTTTCCATGTGGACATTGAGGGTCAGCGGGTGCTGAATAACTTCGATATTATCGCTGAAGTTGGATTTGCCGCAGCCTGCGATAAGACCTTCATCATCGATGTGAGCGATGGAATTCTGGATATCCAGTTCATCACGATTGAAAAAGAGCCTGGTGTTACTTTGGCACATGCCAACGTTAAGGCCATCGCTGTGGTCGAACAAGGCACTCATGAGCCCAAGTTGTGGGTAGATCCGCATGAGCTGGACTTTTATGACTATTCCTACAAGCAGTCCTTTAAAATCAAAAATGGCGGCGAGTTGCCATTAGAGTGGAGCTGCGCTGAAGATCCAGATGAGCTCTGGATCACCTCAGTGTCGCCGACCAGCGGCACGTTGTATCAAGGCCAATACCAATATGTGGAAGTCCAGGTATCTCGCTCTGGGTTAGCTGATGGTCATTATGAAGGGAACATCAACATATCTTCGAACGGTGGAAATGATAACGTTAAGGTCATGATGGATGTGGTCTCCAAGGTTGCCATTTTACAGGTTCAACAACTGAAAATCGATTTTGGCGCCATCCTGACCAAAACATCGTTTAGCTTGAAAAATGTCGGCACCGCTGATTTAAATTGGAGCGCGCAAAACAGAAACAACGATCCATGGATCAAGCAAATTTCGCCGCTCAATGGTAAACTCGAGCCAGGAAAATCTCAGGATGTCCAAGTGACCGTCGATCGGACCGGGCTAACTGACAGCACGTATCATGGGATCATTTCCGTCTCATCTAATGGTGGCAATGAAAACGTCGAATTATACTTGGACACTTATAATAAACCTTTGACGATCAACTGTGGCGGGAATGAGTATGTAGATAAGGAGCAGCATCGCTGGTCCAGCGATTTGGGATTTGTTGGCGGACAAACCAGCTATTCGAATGTGGCGATCGAAAATACTGAAAATGATCCGATCTACCAGTCCTTCCGAACGGGCATGAGTAAGTATCAGCTATCGGTACAAAAAAATGGTTACTATCAAGTGGTGTTACATTTTGCTGAACTCCAGCACAATGAAGCTAACAAGCGCGTTTTCGATTTGAAAATAGAGGATAGCTTACTCGTCCAAAATTTTGATATCTTCGCCCAGCATGGAAAAAACTATGCGATCATTAAGTCCGCCAAGATCGAAGTTACTGATGGACAACTTGATATCTTATTTATCAAAAAGACCGGCGAACCCTGCATATCCGCGATCGAGCTGCACCAAATCCCGATGCTAGAACTCGAAACCAATACGCTGAACTTCGCTTCAATCCTGACCAAACGAAGCTTCGTCTTGAAAAATCTTGGGACGCTGGATTTGAATTGGGTAGTGAAGAATCCTACGAACGATCCCTGGTTGAAATCGATTTCACCGTCGAACGGAACCTTAACACCTAAGGCCTCGCGGTCAATCACCATTACCATCGATCGAACGAATTTGGCAGATTCGCTTTTCCAAGGCAATTTGGCCGTCCAAACCAATGCAGGAAATGAAACGGTTGCCATAAGGTTCGAGACCAAGAACAAACCGCTAAGGCTCAATTGCGGTGGAACGGAGTATCTCGATCGAAATAGCAATTCATGGCTTGAAGATAACTCATATGTCGGCGGCAGGACGATCTCCTGTCAGGATACCATTTCCAAAACCGATGATGATCAGTTGTATCAATTTTGTCGCACTGGCGTCAGCAAATATCAATTTGCGGTTCAAAACAATGGACTCTATCGGATCGATTTGCATTTTGCTGAGATCCAGCACCAATCCACAGGAAGGCGGGTATTCGATGTCAAAATCGAAGACCAGCTTGTGTTGGAGAATTTTGATATCTTTGCTGAGGCAGGTCGCTTCACTGCTTATGCTAAATCTGTGCAAATTGAAGTGAATGACAGGCAAATTGATATTTCCTTTACAGCGAAAACTGGTGAAAGCTGCATATCGGCCATTGAGCTCTTCCTTACCCCAATTATGGCGGTTCAGCCAACGACATTGAAGTTCGGCTCGCTGTTGACTAAAAGGCAATTTCAAGTGGTTAACGCTGGTCCAGTGGAACTGAACTGGAGAGCGATCAACCAGAAAAATGACCCTTGGATCAAATCAATAGTGCCAGCAAGCGGGAAATTGGCCCCTGCAGATACGCAACTGGTCGCCGCCATCATCGATCGAACGGCGCTATCGGATAGCGTACATCTGGGGCATATCACTATTGAGAGCGAAGGCAATGTTCAAAATATCATTTTGGCAGCCGAGACTGGACATCAGCCAGTTCGGATCAATTGTGCTGGCCCCGAATATCTGGACAGCCAGAAACAACTCTGGTTCGATGACCTGTTAGCCAGCGACGCCCAGAAATTAACTTGCCAAGACACAATCCAGAACAGTAGTGATGATGATTTATATCAAACTGCATGGGTTGGTTTGAACAAGTATCAACTTCCAGTTCAGCATAACGGCCTTTATGGGTTTGCATTGCATTTCGCGGAGATCCAGTACCAAACGGCTGGAGACCGAGTTTTCGATATCCAAATCGAAGATAGCCTGATGTTCAAAGATCTCGACATCTGTGCTGAGGCTGGGGTTCGGACCGCTCTAATCAAAACCGGAAAAATTACCA
The DNA here is from genome assembly GCA_034506395.1 of candidate division KSB1 bacterium. Lineage (NCBI taxonomy): Bacteria > Pseudomonadati > Candidatus Zhuqueibacterota bacterium. The sequence continues at coordinate 168,819 of JAPDPQ010000004.1, forward strand.
TTTCAGACAATCAATTCGATATATCCTTTATCGCGAAGGCTGGTGCGCCGATTATCGCTGCGATTGAACTCTATCAAACTTCGCAGCTTGCCGTGGCCCCGACCTCATTAAAGTTCGGCTCTTTGCTCACACAACGAAGCTTCAGCCTCGTAAATACTGGTTCGATCCCAATGAATTGGTCCCTAACCAACCCATCGAACCTACCTTGGGTGAAACAAATGGTTCCGAGCAATGGCGTGCTCGCTCCTTCCGACACCCAAGCTGTAACTATTGCAATTGACCGCAGCGAATTGCCAGATAGCTCAGATTTTGTTGGTACGATTGAAGTGGTGAGCGATGGGGGTAATCAATCAGTCGTCCTGAAGTTAGCTACAACAAAAGAACCATTGCGCATCAATTGCGGCGGCTGGGAATGGGTGGATGAAGCAGGAAATTATTGGTTCGAAGATGTCTTCGCCGAAGATGGTCAGCCGGTAACATCCGTCGATAGTATCGCAAATACCGAGAACGACTGGTTGTACCAAACTGTCCAAAAAGCACCGCTTCGCTATCATTTGCCGATCCAGAAAAACGGCCGCTATGGGATCACTTTGCATTTTGTGGAGCTTGAGCACCAAGCCGCAGGCCAACGCCAGTTCGATGTTCAGATCGAGGATAGCCTTGTTCTAGAAAATCTCGACGTATTCGCTGAATGCGGCCGTCTGACTGCGCTGATCAAGCAGGTGGTGGTCGAAGTGCAGGATCACCAGCTCGACATTAAATTCATCGCGAAAAATGGTGAACCGAGCATCGCAGGGATAGAAGTGGCTGAAGCACCCCAACTTCCCAGCGGTTTGGTCGACAACAACGATCAGCAGACGATCCCAAACCAGTTCGAATTGGCTCAGAACTATCCGAACCCGTTCAACATGGAAACCCAGATTCGCTTTGCTCTACCAATTGCTGGAAGAGTGACCCTGGAAATCTATAATCTATTAGGTCAAAAGCAACGAACTTTGCTGCAACAGGACATGAGTGCTGGGTTCCATTCGATTCATTGGGACGGTCGCGATCAGAATGGAGCTTCAGTCAGCTCTGGCGTTTACATCTATAAAATTCAGATAACGCCTAAGGACCAAAAGCATCCCGCATTTCAACAGGTGAAAAAGATGCTGCTATTGAAATAGCCCCAATGGACCTCGCAGCAGGGCAATGCTTTGCTACAATGCTACGCCGCGGGTCTATCCAGAACTCTTGAAATCCGTCCATCTTAAAAACGTTCGCCAGTTGACAGAAAACTATTTGCGACCAGGCCTGTCAACTGGCGAATTTTTTTGGATCGATGGTGATGGTTTTTACATGCTGGATACCTCTACAGCGAAATTCAACCCGTTTTATCATCTAATAATTGCTTCCTCTGAAAGATCGAAGATTTTTCTAATTCGACCTAAAACCCTAAAGAGAAAAGCGGCATGCAAAAATTGACCCAAGAAACACACGAAAGGGTACAACTCCTATTCTTTGAGAACAGGCTTTCGCGTTTTGTTGTGAGCAAAATTTCTTTTCAAGCCGCTTGAATTCATTTTTGAAATAAAGGTTCAATTTGAAATGTGGTTCAGCTTTCTCGCGCTGATTTATTATCACGTCGCTGCGAACGGATTTTTTCCCTGACAAAAGAGGCGCTTTCAGAACAAAAACCGAACAAGTAAAAGAGGGCTCTTGGATTATCGAACAAAAGAAAGCTTTTTCAATATCGTACCCCACCGTTTCAAATGAAAGTAAATCCGCTCAAAAATTTTTGCCAATAGAAGACTCCAATGGCTGATTTTTGTTTCCGGGATGAATGAGTTCCAATAAGAAATAGTTGTAATAATAAAAAAACTATTTTGCATTTTTCAAGAAAAAATTATATATTCATGCCGTTTAAACAATAATAATTTGGGATCGAGATTTCCTTTTACGCTCCAGGCTAGAATGTAATTAAATTCTCTTCTGACCCGATGAGAGGGCAAAAATCTCAAATTTCGTAAAACAGGTAGTATCACGAACAGCCGATCGACTTAATGTATCCATTTTGTTTGTTGGGAAATTGACTTCTGCAGAATCACAAAAATGAATCATCGCAATGATTGTTCGAGTGAGGAAGACGAAACACTCTGGTGGTCATAAAAGAATCATTTCATTTCTCCCCAGCAATCGATGGTTCGGAAACTAAATTTTTTCTATTCTGGGCAAATCTCAGGTGCAATTATTTAGGAGGCAGAATGAAAAAATACATCCTTTTGTTTGCCATTGTTGGAACATTGAACTGCGCTGCAAATCGAATCCAATTTGAGCAGTTCTCAGTTTCATTAAATCTACCAGTGGCGCCAGATAGTTCGGTAACTATTGGCAGCGATGAACAATTTTTCGGAGTGCTCTGGCTTGCTGAAATTATAAAAGCCGAACAAGTCCAGCCAGAAAAAATTAAACTCATCCAGAATTACGGCCGATATTTCATCTGTGCTGACGGTTTCAAACACGTCTGGATGATTGAACCACAACGAGACGGCATGTCGGCGAAATTCAAAGCCATCGATGTGACACCAAAAGATAAGACCGACGATTATCGTCAAATTGGGTTATCTCGATATGGCACACGAGACCATGCCTGTGTGAAGTTTCGATTTAATCAGCACGAGATCTTTATCGATAGAAAGGGTAACATCCATGAAAAATGTGGTAAGTAGATTCATCTTTTTGATCGCGCTTTGTTGGGGGACGTTCGTGATTGCGCAGGACATACAGGAGATGTATGATGCTGCAAAACAAGCCCTGCTACAGGGCGATTATATGCTCGCACTGACCCGGATTTCCGATGCTCAAGCGCAAATTGAAATCGATCCGAATTTGGATCCAAACGGGGTATTTGGTAAAAAGCTACTACCAAAATTGCAGACTGTAGCCAATAATATGGCCGCGATCATCCGCAGCTTGGAGGCGCTTTATGCACAAGCCCAGGTTGAATCCGTTTTCCCGGATCTTCCTCCATCTGTTGAATCAGTTACTCAATATACCCAAATGGCCCGAAGCATGAGCGAGAAACTCATTGCTCATCGAGATTCCATCCTCTCCATTTATGAATTGGAGCCAGAGTTCAAGTTGGCGATTCGAAACCTGCCATCGGTCAGGCAGATCGAACAATTCGCATCTATCGGGATCATGGATCGGCTCTCGAGCAAATTCAGTTTATTAGCCGAAGTGCTCACCGATTCAATCCGATCGATCAATACTCGATATGCTGCATTAACCGAGGACCTGGAGAAATTAAAACGCTCCGCTGCAGCAAGCCGAGCCGAACGGAAGAAATTAGAGCAACAATTGGCTGCTCTCTCGCAGGAACGAGATAATTATATGCATGCGATCTCAGAGATGCTAATGGGCCTGCCCACCGCCGAAAACGAAACAAGGCAGATGATCCTCCTTGATCAAAACCTTGATACCGCCTTCAGCACCGCTATTGAAACTGAAATCAAGCGCGTTGAAGCAATGACCGAAGTGGATTCCCTTGGTCATAAGGAACTGCTAAAAAACTTCGAGCGGATGAAACAATATAATCAAATTTTCACCAAGAACAATGTGGCTGCGGATCATTCGGCTTTACTGGCGCGATACGAAGCGGCTATCCAGCGAGTGAAGGTGGTTCAGCCTGAAAAAACCAATTACGTTTTTTATATCGGAATAGCCTTAGCCGTGCTCATTTTGGGATTCATCATTTATCAATTTGTCGTTTCTTCGCGAAAAAGAAAAACAGCAAAAGAATCGCCTGATCAACGGGATTCGGATTTCTAATCCCATCTAAATTGGCGTCCAGCACGATCCGACCTTCGGAAATGGGCTTCCTGATGAAGGATGTAAATCCCTCAACAACGAATGTGGCACTTTGATGCAAAATTCGGTTGGTTGATTAATTAGAGCTGAGGATGGCGGGAGATGAACAGACTCCCTTGGGGCCAGAGATGATCCCTTTGCCAATTAGTTGACCAGGTTAAGAATTGGAGAATTCCTCATGGCGTCAACGGATCAAATCATTGAACAAGCGCACCAAGCAGCGCTGAGATTTCGGAGACTGAATCAACAGCAAACCGATCAAATCGTTCGAGCCGTTTATCTCGCCGCAATGAATCACAGGATTGAATTGGCCAAGCTGGCGGCAGAGGAAACCCAGTTAGGAATATGGCAACATAAAGTGATCAAAAATGTGATCGCAAGTCAGCTTGTCTATGAGCATATCAAAGATCAGAAAACGGTGGGGGTAATTTATTCGGATTCTTGCTCCGGGATCATCGAACTGGCCCAACCGATCGGCCCGATTTTGGGCCTGATTCCTGTCATCAATCCAACCTCCACTGCCATTTTTAAAATATTGATCGCCATGAAGACCCGAAATCCAATCATCCTCAGCTCCACGCCGATGTCGAAAAACTGTGTTGCAGAAACCAGTCGCATCTGTGACGAAGCGGCACGAGAAGCAGGCGCTCCGGAGCATTGCATCCAATGGCTAGGTAAGCCCAATTTGGCAAAGACCAAGGAACTGATGAGCCATAAAAGATTGTCTTTGATCTTGGCGACTGGGACGAACGAATTGGTCAAAGCAGCCTACAGCTCTGGCACGCCAACAATCGGGGTTGGCGCAGGAAATGTGCCAGTATACATCGGCGCATCTGCTGATATTCCGTTTGCCGTGAATAATATTTTATTATCGAAAACATTTGATAACGGTTCTGTTTGTGCCAGCGAACAAGCGATTGTGGTCAAAAAGGAGATTTCCGATGCAGTGATTGCTGAATTCAAGCGGCAAAAGGCCTATTTTTTAAATGAGGATGAAATCGAGAAGGTGGAACGTATCGCTTATGATCGAGAGCGCGGGATGATGTCCCCTGCGGTCGTCGGACAATCCGTTCAGCGGATCGCCCAAATGGCCGGGATCTCAGTCCCGCAGGATACATCGGTGCTTGTTGCCATCCTTGACGAGGTATCTCCCAACTGCCCGCTATCAGCAGAAATTCTGGCGCCAATTTTAGCTTTTTATATCGAACCAGATTTTGAAACAGCCATCCAGCGCTGCGCCCAGATCACTCAATTCGGCGGTATCGGTCATACAGCAGTGATTTATTCCAACAATCCAGAACGAATCGAATATTTTTCGAACATGATCGATGTCGCCAGGATCTTGGTGAATACCCCATCGACTCAGGGCGCGTTGGGCGGGACATTTAACACTTTGCCCCCTTCATTCACTCTAAGCTGCGGTTCGGGCGGGAAAAATAGCACCACTGATAACATCTCCATTCGACACTTGCTCAATATCCATCGCATCTGCCGGCGTCGGATGAATGAACGCTGGAGCAATCTTGATCATGATATCTACCTCGACCCAGCCTGGACTGCTGAAGCGATAGAAAGAGAATTCAATAAAAATATCTGATCCCTATCCTTTCAATGCCAGGTTCGGTCATTTCCCTCCCATTGAAGGACCATAGGATCCGCCTCTGCGATGCGATCGAGACGATCCAATCCCCCTTGAATGCTGATGTCTCTAATTTGCCCTTTAGGTTACCCCTCAAAGATATATCAAAAAGATCGCAGAGGCAACTGACACAGACCACCGATTTCGTTTAGCACCGCATTTAAAGCACGGGGAGATATCGCTGCAATTCCCAACTCGTCACTTGGGCGCGATAATTCTCCCACTCGATCTCCTTGTTTTCGAGAAATTTCTCATAGACGTGGTCGCCCAAGGTTCGCCTGAGCCACTCGCTCTGTCGTGCGATTTGAATGGCCTCATGCAAATCTTTTGGCAAAGAAGCGATCCCCAGTTCCTTTCGCTCCTTTTCAGTCATCGTATAAACATTGCGCTCAACTGGTGGGGCCAACTCATATCCCTTTTCGATCCCTTCCAACCCAGCAGAAAGCATCACCGCAAAGGCAAGATACGGGTTGCAAGCTGGATCTGGAGAGCGCAATTCTACGCGGGTAGCCATTTCATTGCCGGGCTTATAACCAGGGACGCGGATCAAATCAGATCGGTTTCTCGTCGCCCAGGAGAGATAGACCGGCGCTTCGTACCCAGGTACCAGCCGCTTATAGGAATTGACCCATTGGTTCGTGATGACAGTAAACTCTGGTGCGTGTTTCAACAATCCAGCAATGTATTTCTTGGCGACATCTGATAGATGATATGGGTCTGTGGGGCTAAAAAACGCGTTGGAATTGCCCTTAAATAGCGATTGGTGGGTATGCATTCCGCTACCGTTATATCCAAACAGCGGCTTGGGCATAAACGTGGCATAGACCCCATGCCGAATAGCGATCTCTTTCACCACCAGTCGATAGGTCATGGCATAATCGGCCATGGTGAGCGCGTCGGTATAGCGGAGATCGATTTCGTGCTGGCTAGGCCCGACTTCATGATGCGTGTATTCCACTCGAATGCCCATATCCTCCAACATCAGCACAGTTTCCTTGCGAAGATCGCTGGCCACGTCCAATGGCGTCAAATCAAAGTAGCCACCATGATCCAAAACCTCAGGAGTTCCATTGCCATTGCCGTTTTTAAAATAAAAATATTCCAACTCTGGACCGACGTAAAAATGATCGAACCCCATGCTTTTCATTCGTTCAAGATTTTTTTTCAATACCCACCGCGGATCTCCCTGGTATGGTTGACCGTCTGGCGTGTAGATATCGCAGAAAACTCGTGCCACCACGCTATTGTCCGCCGTTTTCCATGGCAAAATTTGAAAGGTATCGATATCGGGCTTGGCTATCATATCGCTCTCATCGATTCGGGCAAAACCTTCGATCGATGACCCATCGAATCCCATCCCCTCCTCCATGGCGTTCTCAAATTCATCAATCGTGATCGCAAAACTCTTCAGAAAACCCAACAAGTCGCTGAACCAGAATCTGATAAATCGAACTTTATTCCGTTTCGCCAATTCCAGCACTTTTTGTTTTCGCAGATTGTCCATGTCACTCTTGCTCCTCAGGTTTTATTTGGCATGATTTATTCTCACGCCCACTCCAAACAGATCCGTTTTTAAAAACGAGGTTTAAAAATGCAGAACGAATGTTGGATTTGATATTTATCGGACGCTCTCATCCAATGGGGACAGGCGCTATTTATTGGAATTGCCTGTTCAAAATTTTAGCGGCAAATATAATTAGTTTTTCGCTCAATGTCAAACAAATTTTTATTGCTATTTTAATTTTTATGCTATATCTTTGCGGAGGCATTTATCAACTTCATGGCAAATCGTCTTCGAGATTATCAATAAATTACAAAGATGAATTTAAACTAGATGGAGGAGGTCTCTATGTTCGGGTATGTCTTAGCTTTCATTATTGGAGCGATCTTTGTGAGCTATCTCTTTTCATTAAAAAATCGCGCTGGCGTAAATCCAGTAACATCGGCGTTCCGAGGCAATATGAAACTCATCATTTTCGCCATCATCATCATATTGATCATCGCTTTTATCATCCAATCTGTGACCATTATCGAGGCAGGAACCGTCGGCGTCGTGAAACGACTTGGCGCTGTGAAAAGCGAGCTGACCCCAGGACTGCATTTCATCATTCCATTGATCGATGAAGTCGTAATTTTCCCAACCGTTAAGAAGACGTATGAGGCTTCGGACAATCCCGAGTCCAGCCAGGCCGATTTCCCAGATGTGATCATCACAGCGCTCACTGCGGATGGACAAAAAATCCGCGTGGGTATTACTGCCCGATTTATGATCCAGCCCGGAAAGGCAACATGGATCTTGCAAAATCTTGGGACAGAACGAGATTATGTGGAAAAAGTCGTCAAGACCGAAATCCGTGGTTCAGGACGCCGCGTGCCCACCCGATTTGCCTCCTATGATCTTTATACCAAGAGGAGCTACGAAGCCCAACAAGCGCTGTTCGATGAAATCTACCCAAAATTTCAAGAAAACGGACTGATCCTCGACGAACTCGTTCTGCGCAATATCATTTTCACGGATGAGTATGCCCGGACATTAGAGGAAAAACAAATCGCCTTAGAAAATATCACCACCGAGAAGAATAAGCTCGAGCAAGAAAAAATTCGGAAGGAACAGAAAATCGTTGCAGCAGAAGGTGATGCAAAGAGCATCGAAATCCGACAAGCAGCATTGACCAAAAATCCGACGATCATTCAATGGGAATTTGTCCAAAAGCTTGCTCCTAACATCCAGTGGGGAATTTTGCCTCAGAGTGCTGTTCCATTATTCAATCTGCAGGGATTTGGCAGCCCTCAAAAATAAGCAAAAAAATTTCCCAATTCCCTGATATTTTGGAAGGCATCGGGTTATTCTAATTGAAGCCTGAGAAAATTTGCCCACGCGCTGGTTGGAAACTTTTCCAAAAAATATCTGGCAACCGAAGGGCTATTGAGCAACTCGCCTGTTACCAATTTGACATTCTCTAGCCAATGTCTTTGCAGGTGGTCCACGATGCCATTTCGATACAGCGTTACAATATTATGATCAAAGTTGACGATCTGGTTTCTGGGACTTACATCAAACAATTGCCCTGTCATGGCAAGGACATCGGCGCGCTTTATTTCAAAATAATTGCGCCTCGGATCGATCAATTCTCGGGCAATGATCAAATCACCCAGTCCGATCAAGTGGGTTCTAAAACCCTTGATGGCAAACTGCCCAGTTGGGACATTGGGGATATAAAAATAGCCGTCATCGTCCGTAGTGGTCCATTGACTGAAGCTTTTCATTTTGCCGTCGACCATTACCTGGCCAATGATCGCTACTTCGATATTGCGCCGAATCACTGCCACTTGGTCTTGATAACCATCGATCTCAAAAATGAGCGAGCCGATGATCAGATTTCCATTCTGGATGGGCTCAGGTATAAGCTGCGATGAGCTCCCGCAGTTGAAAAAAGTGCTCATCCCAGCAAGCAAAATGAACAAAAATCTCTTGTCCATGACTTTGCTCCAGCTCAGTTTTGTTCGATTTGTTCGATTTTCAATTTGAATGAATGAAGTGCAAATCTGTCTCTTTCAAAATCGCACATAAATTAACCAAATCTCAAATAACAAACAAGCTCTATTTTCGAAATCCGAAATAATCGTTTAGCCTCAATCTCCGACTCAATCACTGAATTGATCGAGGCTTGGAACTGCACAAATAGAATGAAACACGATCTGGATATTATGACGCATGTCATCTTTCGGATAGGCAATTTGTGAAATGCTATTTATCAGAAATGAAGCGACTCCTATATTGCCAGGAGAGCCATTTATGCGCGATTTTCGCATTTTGAAATAGACTCATCTTCTTTATGAAGGATCAAAAAATGAACTTGCACAACCGACATTTCCAACATCAGCGCGCTTCTTCGCATCGTTATCGAATCATCCTTTCATCTACAATTTTGATAATAGCCACAACCTATTTTTTGTATTTTTTCATCGTGGGGAATTTTCCCATTCATTACATTGTGGCGCTCGGCAGTCTGTGGCTATTTTTTTGTGGAATTTTTATCGCTTTCATAGGGTATCTCCTTAGTTCTGAAAAATTCACCGAGCTGACTTTCGAACAGGTTTTAAAGCAAATGAGGCGATGGGCTTGGGTATCAATAGCTGGTTTGTATGGAAGTAGCCTCTCCTTTTTTTCGGGCTTGATATTTTTCGCTCGATCTGGCGATGTCTGGCGCAATTCACTTCCTTTGTTTGCCACTTCCGTACTATGCCTGGCCATATGCATCTTGGGCCTGCTTCAGCGCACTGCGATTAAGCATCGGTATGAATTGGAAATTCTCAAGCGGGAAATTCTGGATACGGTGATAAGTTTGAGACAAGGTCCAACCAAGGATGTGAAGGGCGGTGCTTTGCTGGCATAAAAAAAGTAACCAGAGATCTCATCTAAGAGTTGGGGGGGCACCTAGTGAATTTAATCTCTGGTTACTTTCAAATGGGACATCAACTTTTGACACTCTCATTATAAATAAATCTACACAATTAAAATGTGATCTAAAACACATTTATAAAAATTTTTCAAAGCTACAAACACCGCATCTGTCCGAAACTTGGGAGGGGCAACGCATATCAACGCCTATTTGGTGATGGGCGTAGCTAATCCTATTCGTTGGTCCTTCTTGCAAAAATGGGAATCTAACGAAACAGTTTCATTGCTGCGAATTCAAAATTCTCTCTTTAAACCGATGCTTGAGTTCATTGAAAAATAAAATATCTGCGTGCGCAGGCACGACAATTTTGCCTGTTTAATGGTTTTTCAAAAAGAACAAGCTTGCCTGATCGGGAAATATTGGATCAGGCAATGGGAGTTGGAAGACGATTCTGAAGAAGCTACAGCAGGGGATAAAAAAGTAGCGGGAATGTGTGGGAATCGAACCCACCTACCCCGACTGTTGCCGGGGCACTACGGATTTGAAGTCCGCGGGGCCCACCAGGTACCCTACCATTCCCAATGGATCATGATACCGATTTTTTTGATGATCATAATACAAATTTTTTTGATAAGAGTCAAGCTCTTTTTGCAATGGGATCTTATGCCGTGCAATTTCAATAGTGATTAAAACGGCGCAACATCCAGCTCTGGGCCCGAGTCATCTTCTTTTATTCAGAGTGATTTTTATTCTTCAATATTTCAGCTTGACTTTTACAATTTTAATAGCTATTTTAGCGCAATCAATCGGTAAAAGGTGCGAGGAGTGGCAATGAAAGGAATTCCTAACCGACAAAAAAAGGTGGTCACACCAAAACGAGATTATAAAAAGGATCGGAAAAAGTTTCAACAAGAGAAGCAGCAGGTACCAAAACGCAGAGGCTAAACGCGATCAGCATGGCGATCTTATATCAAATAAATCCCGATAATCCCCAGCCTCGACTGATTCAAAAAGTAGCCGATATCTTACGAGATGATGGGGTCATTGCCTATCCAACGGATACGGTCTATGGCATTGGATGCGATATTTTTTGTAAAAAAGCGATCGAAAGGATCTTTCTGCTCAAAGGTAAAGCTCATAAAAGTCCGTTGAGCTTCATCTGCCCAGATTTGAAAGATATCAGCAAATATGCCTATGTCTCCAACCGCGCTTATAAAGTGATGCGTCATCTGCTGCCCGGCCCTTATACTTTTGTGCTCAAAGCCACCCCGCTGGTACCGAAGCTGATGGTGACCAAAATCAAGACTGTCGGCATTCGGATTCCAGACAACAAAATTTGTATCGAGCTGCTTAAAGAGCTGGGACACCCAATCGTCAGTACCAGCGCCAGCTTTGGAGAATCGGATATTTTCACTGATCCTGAGGAAATAGATATCCGATTGGGCCATTTGCTTGACGCAATCATTGATGGCGGGATTCTTGGTACGGTGCCCTCAAGCGTGGTAGATCTAACTGATGACGATCATTTTAGAGTGCTGCGGGTCGGAAAGGGAGATATTAGTATGTTTGAATGATCCTGTCTATTTTATTCTTTACAATATCTGATCCATAAGTTTGACTGATCAGCAGGTGAGCTGTTAAGCGTTTCAGCCGCAGCATTTCATTTGAGCATTAAAGCATGTTCTGATAGCCGCACATTTGACAGGCGTACAGAAGGTGAAAAAACTGACTGATCGCTACATGCTGAAGCCGTTCGATTCGCTGAAATTTATTCGATACGAAATTAGTAAGCGACCATTCGATGTTTATTTTCGGATAGTTTGTTGCATATTACATCCATAGCCCTCTAATTTCGATCGTTTCAAACCGGCTAAACGTGCTTCAAGACGTGCTGATCCCACCTTTGAACGAAGATCTTTGCTCGGGGTTGGTATACAGAGTTGCAATAAATTTGCAGGACAACTGGAAGAAATTCGGCATGTTCATCCGACCGAACAGATCCAGCGAAAGACTAATTCACTATCTCTAAAGAACAATATCTATCTGAACCAGAGGAGGAACTCCTTTATGATCACTATCGAAGAAGTTGCAGCCGTAAAAACCCAGCATGTGACAGCACTAAAGAAAAAGCTCAATGTCAATGGGGTCGCTATTGGACATAAAATCGTCGCTGGCAAAGACACGGGACAGCTTTGCATCGCGGTATTGGTTAGACGCAAACTCACCCAATCGGAACTTTTGGGCAAGGACCTGGTCCCCAAGATGATCGACGGGATCGCAACCGATGTTCGTGAAGTTGGCGAGATTGTCGCCTTGCAGTCGCGAACCGACCGCTGGCGTCCTGCACCAGGTGGGGTCAGCATTGGCCATTATCAGATCACCGCAGGGACGCTGGGAGCGTTTGTGAAGGACAAATCGACTGGTCAAACGCTGATTCTTTCCAACAATCACGTGCTGGCCAATAGCAATGACGCCAGCATCGGCGATGCGATCATCCAACCTGGCCCGGCGGACGGAGGCGCTTATCCTCAAGATCGAATTGCAACATTGGAGCGGTTTATCACGATCCAATTTCAAAGCGGTGGCGATGGTGGCAATGGAGATTGTTTTTTGGCGCGATCCGCAGCAGGGGTGCTAAATGTATTCGCCCGATTGTTGGGGTCGTCGCATCGGCTCATTCCGACCAAAATCACCGCAGCCGCTAACGAAGTCGATGCAGCCGTCGCCCGCCCCATTGATCCGAGTTATATCACCGGCACTATTATTGATATCGGTGTAATCACTGGTACCAAACCCGCTTCCATTGGTTTGGAAGTCCGCAAAAGTGGTCGAACTACTGGAACCACTACGGGGACGATCCAAATGCTCAATGCCACCGTCGATGTCGGTTACGGTGGCAGCAAAGTCGCCACATTTGAAAATCAGATCGTCGCCGGCGCGATGTCCAGCCCTGGCGACTCTGGTTCATTAGTGGTCGATAAATCTCAACCGCTGGCCGTAGGTCTCCTATTTGCAGGTTCCAATACCTCAACAATCATCAACCCCATCGATCGGGTATTAGAGCTTTTAAATATTGAGTTCTAATGCAATTTAATTTCAAATAAAAAGCCCTTTTGCCAACTAAAGACAAAAGGGTTTTTTATTTTAATCTTGTTCGCTTTCGAATTTGAAAATCAAATCTCGATTTTATAAATCGAGATCGGTGGGCTTTTAAATTGATTAAGCTCGGATGATCGAAATGAAACTGAGAAATAATCCTTTTAGCGACTTGCTATTCCATTGCTAAATGCCAAGATTCAAGCTACTGGGGCAATTTACAGCCCTGCTTTTTAAATGCAACCAATTTTTGCTGTATCGCTTCATCCTCAAGGGCTAAGATTTGTGCTGCCAGAACGGCTGCATTGATGGCACCAGCTTTTCCTATAGCCATTGTGGCCACTGGCACGCCAGATGGCATTTGAACCATGGAGTATAGCGCATCGACGCCGTGAAGTTCAGAGCCAGCCAACGGCACCCCGATCACTGGGAGCGTCGTATTAGCAGCAATGACGCCTGCCAGATGTGCAGCCATACCTGCCCCTGCAATGATGACTTTTACGCCACGCGCTTGAGCTTCACGGGCAAATTGGGCTGTCTCCTCAGGATTTCGATGGGCTGAAAGCACCACGCCCTGAAAAGAAATTCCAAAATATTCTAAATATCTCGTACACTCCGCCATAACCGGTTGATCCGATGAGCTTCCCATCACTACCGCAACCGATGCACCATTGGGAGATTTAGCCATAATTATCCTCTTTTTTGATTTGAGTCTATCCTATCTTTTGACTGCTGGCAATAATGCCCAGCGAAAACTGAACTCGAAACGACCCACAGAAATCATCCATACCCAGTGAGGGAACGTTGCCACTGATTCCCTAAAAAGATTGAGTTTTTAATTATTGATACTGACACAAAGCTTGTAGAGCGTTCTGTTACTGCCCGATCTTTTGATATACCAATTCCATGATTTGGCGATGCAATTCATTTGCCTCAGCATTCAACTGCTGAACCTTTGCGCTTTGTTCGGCTACGAATTCCGCATGTTTGATGCCAGGCAAATTGATTTTCACATTCAAGCCAGCGCCCTCGACGGCTGCCCGCGCCATGAGCGAGGCAACGCCCGCATCGCTAATGGTGTTGGGATTTCCGCACTCTGCCACCACCTTGGCTAATTTGAGCACCAGAGAAGCATTGGTCATCACCTCCAATGGGACCAAACAGGCGCGTTTGGTGGCTGCTTCGATAGCTCGCTCGCGTTCTGCTATCTGCTCTGGGGTTTTCTTCGGCAACCGATTTGCAGCCATCACCGCATTGAATGCCTCGGTATCTTGGTCGATCAATCGCAATAGTTCATCCTTGAGCCGTTGGGCCTCAATTGCGACCCGCTCCATTTCAGCCCAGTTATCCTGATATTCTCGCCTTCCATAGGTGAGATTTGCAACCATGCTTGTCAATGCTGCCCCCAATGCTCCAGCCAAACCAGCCACGCTGCCTCCACCAGGCGCTGGGGAATCAGTCGATAGCTCATTTGCGAAGTCCCGAAGGTCCATTTTTACCAAAGGGCCTTTGCGTTCAGTCACTTGGTATTCGATGATTTTTTTTGCGGGATCGAACTCTGTTAGATCGCGCAGTCCCATCGAAATAATGGCTGTCTCAATGAGTTGCTCTTCTGGAACTCCTGGGCATTTGCCTTGCTTCGCCAAATAGTGCCGACCCGCATCAAGCATGGCTTGCAACGGAATAAGGCCCACCAATTCGCTGCCAGTCACGCGCAAACCGCGCTTTTCCGCCTCCTGACAAACCGTATCGAATGCCACATGCGGCGGAGTTATTTTGTAATTAAGCAAATTGATCGATACCTGGGCCTGCCCATATTCATCAATGTACCAACCGACCGCCCGAGTGGCGGGCAACAGCCCCGGCTCTTTGATCGGATTTCCCTGCTCATCGCGAATGACGTTGCCCGATTCGTCTTTTTTGTTTCGCCCTGTTTCTCGAATCGAGAGAGCGATGTCATGGGCGAGCTTGCGATCTTTCGTGTTTAAGTTCACATTATAGGCAATTAAAAACTCGCGAGCCCCAATAACCGTCGCTCCAGATTTCGGATTAAATTTCGGCTCACCAAAATCAGGCTGCCATTCTGGATCGCGCAATTTATCTGGCAACCCCTCATATTCCCCACTGCGGATATTGGCGAGGCTCTTTCGCTCGGGCCGTGTCGCCGCCTCCTCATATAAATAAACTGGAATCCCCAATTCCGCAGCGACCCTGGCGCCGACCTCTCTTGCGATGGCCACGCAATCAGCCATCGTAACCCCAGTCACCGGGACAAATGGACATACGTCCGTAGCTCCCATCCGAGGATGGGCCCCTTTGTGCTGCCTCATATCGATCAGTTCGGCAGCTCTCTTGATCGCTTTGAATGCAGCTTCCTTAACTCCCTCCGGCGAACCGATGAAAGTCACTACCGTCCGATTCGTATCCGCACCTGGGTCTACATCCAACAATTTGACACCTTCCGTATCACTGATCTCTTTGGCAATCGCATCGATCACCGCTCGATTCCGTCCCTCACTAAAATTTGGAACACATTCGACAATCTTCAACATGATTCCCTTCCTGCAAAATTTTTCCTGCACAATTTTGACAGCAGTCCAATCAAAAGAACACCCAATTTTTTCGTGGATAAAGCGCTACATCTTACCTTATTAGCAAAAACGTACTCCCATGTGGTCTGGTCAAAAATTTTAATCGCTCTCTTTCAGTTGAATAATTCTTTTCTCAAAATTTTATAGATGCTGGCATAGCGTCGATAGCGCCAGATTCCGAAAAAAATTGAAGTCAACGATAAGAACAGCGAAACTCCACCTAATATTTCGAGCCAGAGATCCTGAAAAAACTTTATCAATCCGACCCCGGTCACAAGAAAAGCGAGAGCCGTCCGCACATAAGCCAACAACGTGCGTTCATTGGCCAAAATTGTCCGATCCATTGCGAGTTGATCGCGAAGGATGAGATCCGATTTTGAAACCAACTTATAAGCTTGCTGAATCATGGGTGAAAAATCCATTTGCTTATTTCACAAAATAAATTTCTGTCTGCCTCGGAGAGAGAAATTCGCAGCCGCGATCGGTGACCAAAACCTCCTCTTCGATCGTCGCTGTGCCGTATCCCTCACAAAAGACTCGAGGTTCAAGTGTGTAAACCTGTCCCTTCTCGACCTTAAAATAGGGCATTTTTCCATAGCGATCCCATCGCGGGCAAAGGGTACCGGCGCCGTCATGAGCTGCTCGCCCCACTTGGTGGCCCAATCCATGTGGAAATTCTGCGAACCCCTGTGACACGATAAATTGTCGAGCCACAGCATCTACCTCCCAACCGGCAACACCAGGCTTCAGAAAAGCCGCTGCATGACTGATGGCATCGCGCACCGCCGCAAAAGCCTTTTGGACTGGCGCTGGTGCCGAAGTCTCCCCTTCTCGGAGAAAATACCAGGTCCGCTGCAAATCGGAAACATAATCATCCACTTTAACACCGAAATCAATGTTCAAAATATGGCCTGGAGCAGCAGCACGATCTGTTGGACCATAATGCGTCCCCGCCGTCTCTGGCCCAGTGAAGACCGATGGGCAGGTGGTCGCGTCCCATGCAAGTTCCGCACCAGCCTGTTTCACTTGCTCCACCATAAAAGCAGCGACCTCCTTTTCTGTGATGCCAGGATGCAGAAGCCCTGTCACTCGGTTAAATATATCGATCGTCAAATTGATCGCTCGCCTCATCCGATCGATCTCGGCTGGAGATTTTCTCCCTCTCAACGCAGCAATGATCTCTGTTGCAGAAACGAACCGATCCAGATAAGGCGTACCATTCAAATAATTGCATAATAGCTGAAACATCCCGTGGGTAAGGCCATCCGCCATGTAGTCGTCTTGAGAATAATTGATCGCAATGGTTTTTGGCTGAAACCGATCCAGCAGCCCAATCAAATCATCTCGCATCGAAGCAGTGTAACAGATCACTTCCTGATAGAGCCCGGAATCGTGAATATTATGATAATCGAGATTTCCAACGATCGCGGCGGTTTTTCCAGATTTGGAGATCAATAGCGCAGTGGGTGGCGTGCAATGAAGGCCCAGTACCAAGGGAAGACAAGGATCAGCCATGGCTTGCGTTTCGCGCACGAAGATCAGCCATAGATCGATGTCTTTTTCTTTTAGAATCTCTATTGCCTGAGTAATTTTTTCATTGACCATAGTGAGCCAAGATCCTTTCTTAATTGGTGCACGATCTCATTTAATTTAACGCGAGCATCAGAAATGTCATCCACTCCAGATATTGATGCTAAGTGTGAAATCGAATCAATTTCAAATCGTTTTCACTTAAATTTTTCGCCGAGAGCATCTGATTCTAAAATAGGCCTCGAATATTCCGCTGCCGCCAGATGGAGCTTTTGATTTGTGTAGTGGTTGATCAGATCGATGAAAAGAATTATGGGGCGACCAAATATCAAAAAGAAACCGAGATTCGATCTCGGTTTCATGGTTAAAAAATTTCTGTTGTCTGCAAAATGCTTACAGCTTGGTCTCTTCAACGGCTTTTTTCACAGCCTCCAAGGAATTCATCAGCATTTTATGCTCGTCTTCGGTGAGCTTAATTTCCAGCACTTTCTCGACGCCCCCAGCACCGATCACAACTGGAACACCAATATAATAGCCATTGATCCCATATTCGCCTTCAAGATAGGCAGCACATGCCAAGATGCGCTTTTTATCTAACAAATAAGATTCAGCCATTTCAATAGCAGCGATGGCTGGGCTGAAAAATGCACTGCCATTGCCCAGCAGCTTTACGATCTCGGTGCCCGCTTCTCGCGTCCGAGTGATGATGGCATCGATTTTTTCCTTCGGTAGCAGTTCGGTCAATGGAATACCACCAACGGTGGTAAGTCGAGGCAGCGGGACCATGGTAGGACCATGGCCGCCCAATACTGTCCCGGCCACATCTTCTGTGGAAACGCCCAATTCCATCGCAATAAAGGCGCGATATCGACCCGTATCCAACACTCCTGCCATGCCAACGACCTGATTCTTGGGAAAACCAGTAATCTTTTTGAAGGCATAAACCATTGCATCGAGCGGATTCGTTAGAATAATACAAAAAGCGTTGGGGCAATATTTTTTCACATTTTGGGCCACCACAGTCATGGTTTTGATATTCACATCCAGCAAGTCTTCACGAGTCATTCCCGGCTTTCTCGGCACCCCAGCAGTGACGATAACGACGTCCGCGCCTTTTATGTCTTCGAAGTTGCTCGTTCCGCTCAGCTTGACGTCCGTTCCCATTAGCGGCGTCCCTTCTAAGATGTCCAATGCCTTGCCCTTAGCCATCCCTTCACGTTCTGGGATCTCGACAACCACAGCATCGCCCAACTCTTTTTGAGCGACCAACAACGCCAAGATACCGCCAATCTGTCCACCACCAATTAATGCAATCTTCTTTCTTGCCATATCTCTCTCCTCATTGTTTTGGTGTTCTGTGGCAATTGATTTATTGGTTTATCCATTTTTAGCCGAAATAGAGCGAACAGCGCTAGACAGAACGATTAGTGCAACAATTTTCTACCAGCGTTTGCGACACCAAACCGGAAACGGACTAAGCTGCAATAACGTGGACAAATTTCTTGGACCGGCCGCTGGTGGTAAATTTCACAATCCCATCGATCTTGGCAAACAGGGTATAATCTCCTCCCATGCCGACATTCTGACCGGGATGGATTTTGGTTCCACATTGTCGCACCAGAATATTGCCTGCTAAAACCCGCTCGCCTCCAAACCGCTTCACACCCCGCATCTGGGGATTGCTATCACGACCGTTCTTCGAACTCCCAACACCCTTTTTATGTGCCATTGTTACTTCCTCCAGTTCAAATATATTAACCCATCACAATGTCTTCGATTTTTAATCTGGTATAATCTTGACGATGTCCTTTTTTAACTTTATAGCCTTCTCGCCTTTTTTTCTTAAAAATGATCACTTTCTTGCCCCTCGTAAAATCGACAATTGAGGCTTTTACCTGAGCCCCAGCTACCACCGGATTCCCAACTTTGATGCCATTATCATCGGCGATCAGCATCACGCGATCCAGAGCCACTGTCTCTCCTTGTTGGCCTTCGATCTTCGGAGCAAGAATCACATCATTTTTTGCGACTTTAAACTGCTGACCACCCACTTCAACGATAGCGTACATGAATCAAACCTCCACTGGTTAACTTTCATCGCTTTTCAATATCTCAGGCTTTCAACCTTTCCGTATCATTATCGCCATGCACCACAATTCGCCGCGATCATACTTGCTCGCGCGATTTGAGAACCATAGCACGCACCCGATGATTGAATCTGGATCGAGCATCGCGATTGTTCAAACTGATTGCGGCAATGGGACAATACAAAAGCAAATCTGTTTAATTAAAAATATTGAAATAAGACGAGCCGAATATAAGAATTTTTATCGATCTTGTCAAGAGCTAAATTTGTCAGTTATATCAATATTGTCCTTTCTTGAGAAGAATCGGAACTCATCGATTTCCAAATTTGGATCTTCTTGCAGGTCGATCAGCATTTTATGATGCCACATGAGCCTTCGAATCGGGCTCCGAATCCCTTCGGTCAAAAAGGCTTTAATCTCAGGATGAGTGACCAGCTTAATGGTTCGCTCTTTAGCTGAGGCGCGAAATCTCCGCAACCAACGTTCGATCTTGGTGAGAATGGTCGATTTGGCCGTGATGCGGCCCAGGCCACGACAAGTGGGACAGGTTTCGCTGAAGGTAAACAGTAAGCTAGGCCGAACTCGTTCGCGCGTCATTTCAATCAACCCGAATTCGCTGATCGGTGCGATATTCGCCTGGGCACGATCTTTTGCCAACTCCCGCTTGAACTCCTCATAAAGACGACGCTTGTTTCGCTCGTCCCTCATATCGATAAAATCAATCACAATGATGCCACCAAGGTCACGGAGCCGAAGCTGCCGGGCAATTTCCACCGCTGCCTCAAGATTGATCCGCAACGAGTTCTGTTCGTGGTCGCGATGACCTATAAACTTCCCACTATTCACATCAATCGCTACTAAAGCCTCGGTCTGATCGAAAATAATATATCCCCCGCTCTTCAGCCATACTTTGCGCGCCAAGCTCTTTTCGATTTCGGGTTCAATGCCGTAATAATCAAAAATCGGCAATTTTTTATTGTACAATTCAACCGAATCGACCATGCTTCGCGCAACATCTTTGAGGTATGTGGTAATCTCTTTATATAATTTCTTTGAATCCACCACCAATCGGGTCACGTCGCTGGTAAACAGATCGCGGATTACGCTGGAGGTCATTCCCATATCCTTATAAACCAGCAGAGGAGGTTTAGCGCCTTTCAGTTTCTTTTCAATTTTATGCCAGACTTTGAGGAGCGATTCGACATCAGCCTTGAGCACTTCTTCAGTGCGGCCTTCAGCGACCGTTCGGACGATCAAACCAAAACCTTCGGGCCGAATAGAACGGGCAATTTTTCTGAGCCGCTTCCGCTCTTTCACACTCTCAATCTTCTTTGAGACGCCAACCATTGACGAATTGGGGACCAAGACGCAAAATCGGCCCGGCAGTGAGATTTGCGTGGTAAGCCGTGATCCCTTGTTGCTGATTGGCTCTTTGATGATCTGCACCAAGATCTCCTGCCCCACTTTTATCTGATCTGGGGCAAATTCTTGGGGTTCATGGTTGTCTTCATCTCGGTCGATCAGCGCGCTGACGGTGGTGAAGGACTCACCGATATCCGAGAAATGGAGAAAAGCATCTTGTTTCTGTCCGATATTCACAAAGGCCGCCCGCATGCCTTTAACGACATTCACCACTTTGCCCAGATAAATATCACCGACCATCCGCTCGCGCTCGGGCTTTTCCACGAACAACTCTACTAATTTCCCATCCTCAAGAATCGCAATGCGTGTCTCGCCGATTGATGCATTGATGATTATCTCTTTTTGCATAGATACGCTTATCCTATCTTAATGTCTGATTGCTTACACGTCCAGAGGAGTCGCTTTCACATCGCCGAATTGAACGTAGAGTTCAGAGCGATGGACACGACTTAATGCGATCTCCTCTTCGGTTAGCGACAAAAGTTCGCTGAGAATTTCTGATACCCGAGCTGTTTTGCCGTTGACAAAAATCAGCGACAGCCGCAATCGATTGTCACTTGGGGCGGCAATGGATGCGATGAACGGACGAATATCAATTGGTTGCGTCTCATCGTTCCGATGCCGCTGGACAACGATCTGCTTTCGGTTCAAAAACTCAGCGATGCTGTGATTAAGATAGGATTGGTCAAAAGCGCGATTCAATTCAACTTCGTATTCTGCTCGATTGATGATTGAGGTCAGAGATTGATGTTTGCCATAGAGGCTTCGGATTTGGAGAATTCTTAGGCCCTCGGGCAAGACACGATTGAGACTGGTTTTCAGATCCAGTTCCCGGTCCCGATAATACTCCACATCCATATACTCAGCCGAACTGGTATATCCCATTGCTAAGGGCGGGCCGTAAGCAATGCGCGGATGCGGATGATAACCCTGAGAATAAACTAAACGAATACCGGCACGCCGAAACGCTCGTTCAAATAGTCGAATTAAATCCAAATGGGACACAAATCGTACCGGTATGCCTTTTTCGTATTTGATTCGGACTTCGCGGATAGCTGGTTCGCTAATTGGCTTCAGCCGCTTCATCGAGCGACCATACTCTGCAACTGCGCCGGAATCCCGTTCTGCAACAGCTTGTGCGGATGATTTGGCCTGGCGATTTTGATAAAGAATATCTTGACAGTTCGGCTGAAGCATCATCCCGCACGCATGGCAAAAACTAGTCCGACAATCCTCAGTGGCCTTTCCTTGCATTGCCCACTGATATTCTCGCTCCAAAAATTTTTTGGTCACCCCTTTGCTGATATGGTCCCAGGGCAATGGTTCATCCAATCGTCGTTCCCGCAGGTAGGATTCAGGATCGATGTGAAGCTGAGCAAATGCTTGTTGCCAGATATCAAATCTGAATTGATCACTCCAAGCGTCGAATTTCGCCCCCATCTGCCAGGCGCGATAGATCACATCTCCCACCCGACGATCCCCTCGGGCGAAAATCCCCTCCAGATATGCGGCCTCTGGTTCTCGCCAATTGAATTTCACCTTCCCATTAGACAAACGATCCTTCAAATAAAAGATCTTTTCGCGCATTTGGTCAATCGAATCCTGTCTCGCCCATTGAAATGGGGTATGAGGCTTGGGACAAAACGGCGAGATCGACAGATGGATCGCTTTGCCTTTATATTTGTTGGCCACCTTTATCACTTCCTGGACGAGAGCGATAATCCCATCAAGATCAGCCAACGTTTCTGTGGGCTGCCCAATCATAAAATAGAGTTTCACCTTCTCCCAGCCCTGGCTGAAAGCGATCTCAATCGCCCGGAGCAGGTCCTCATTACGATTGGTCTTATTAATGACGTTTCTTAGGCGCTCAGTCCCCGCTTCTGGAGCTAAAGTTAAGCCCGATTTCTTTACTCTTTTGGCATGCATCGCCATCTCCACCGTAAAGCTCTCGGTTCGCAATGATGGAAACGACACATTGACCATGAGCGGCTCCAGTACTCGATTCAGCCGCGTCATTAATACGCCTAATTGACTGTAATCTGAACTGGAAAGCGATGCCAGGGAAATTTCATCGTACCCAGTATTTCGGATCACAGCAGTCACATGCTCTACCAGTTCATCGACCGATCGTTCTCTCACCGGCCGATAAATGATCCCGGCATTGCAAAAACGGCACCCCTGCGTACACCCCCGCATGATCTCCACGGAATAGCGATCGTGGGTCACTTCAATCAATGGAACCAGCGGCTTCTGAGGATAATCCTCAGGCTTAAGGCGATCGACCGTTCTGGCAACGACCGTCTCTGGAATCCCGTCACAAGTGGGCGTGAGCTTTGCCCCTTCGGCACTGTTTTTTGTTGACGCCTGATAATAGATGGGAACATAAACGCCCGGGATCTGAGCGAGCTTGACCAACATATCCTTTCTTGAAAGTCCCTGGCGCTTCGCCGTTAGAACCAATCGGGAAATTTCGAGGGCAATCTCTTCACCGTCTCCAATGACAAAAGCATCAATAAACGACGCTAAAGGCTCTGGATTAAAAGCGCATGGACCTCCAGCAATGACGAGGGGTTGTTGGTCTTCCCGCTGATCAGAGAAAATGGGAATGCCAGCCAGATCTAAAATATTCAGCACATTGGTATACTGAAGTTCATATTGCAAAGTGAAACCCAAAATATCAAACGCTGTTAGGGGGCTTTTGCTCTCCAAAGAGAAGAGCGGCAACTTTTTCTCGCGCAATCTTTGTTCCAGATCGGTTGCCGGTGCATAGACTCGTTCGGCAACAATATCGGCCTCGCGATTCAGTATATGATATAAAATCTCAAAGCCGATATGTGACATCCCAATCTCATAAAGGTCGGGGAAAACCAACGCGAACTTTAATCGATCTTTTGACCAATCCTTTTTTATAACATTTATCTCATTCCCGGTATAACGCCCGGGCTTGTTTACTAAAGGAAATATCTCTTGATTTAAAATCGTTTCTAATTCGTTCATGAAATTTATGACTCTTTCGCCAGAACAATTTAAAAATAACCAAATGGTCTCGCCGCGATAGGCATCATGTATTCTAACTCTTCGATCGCGGAACTGAAGTGCTATACAACCAAAAATCCGAAGTTGAACAGTCGGCTCTGGGGAAGATTCAAATGTCCACGTTCGTCGATTTGCGCTTGGGTATTGGCATCTCGTAACCCAACTCAAAAAACTTGTCTATTCAACGTGCTGCTAAAATTAAAAGTTCCTATTGTGCTAAATTAACTCTGCGTTTCAGTTCACGATAAGAGCTCGAATATGCTGTACAATCGGAGTTGCGCGATCCCAGGTAATTATGCATAATTTTCTTTGACGAACCGAACTCCTTCTTCCACAGCCTTAAGGTTGATGTCCACATATTTCTTTTTCTTGATCGATTTGCGAATGGCATCAAACGCAAGTCGATAATCCATAATTTTGGTATACTCGAGATACGCTCCAATGCAAACCATATTCGCAGCGGCGGTCAGTCCCAATTTCGAGGCCATTTCTGTCAATGGGATATACATAACACGAACGTCGCTGCGCTTCACTTTTCGTTCAACGATCGAGGAATTGACGATAATCAATCCACCTGGAACCACCGTATCCTCGAACGCATCAAGCGATGGGCCGTTCATGGCGATCAACACATTGGGATTGGTGGCGAGCGGTGAACCAATTCGCTTGTTCGACAAGATCACGCTGCAATTGGCCGTCCCTCCGCGCATCTCTGGACCGTAGGAGGGAATCCAACTCACTTGAAGGTCCTGTTCCATGGCCGCGGCAGCTAAGATCACGCCTGCTGTCAATACCCCCTGACCACCGAAACCAGCAATTTTTAGAATTTGTTCTGGAAATTTTCGGACAAAATCTGCATCGTGTTCTTTTTCTTCTTCGAGCTCTAACAATCCCAGAATCTCGAGGACTTCCCGATCAGTATATTGTTTCTGCTCATATACCCTTGGCTCCGCTTTTTCTGAGGTGTCTTTAAAGACCTGGACCGGAAAATAGGACATCATATTGTCTCTGATCCAGCGCTGCGCCTCTACTGGGGTCAGTTTCCAGCCAGTGGGGCAAGGAGATAATACCTCGATGAAAGAAAAGCCTTTGTTATCAATCTGATTTTTGATCGCCTTTCGAATCGCCCTTCGGGTGCGGCTAATTGTTTTGAAATCCACCAGCGCAGTACGCTCCACATAAACGGGTGACTCCAATGTGCTGATAATTTCGCACATTCGAATCGGATAGCCCTCGTTGCTCGGTTTTCGACCGTAAGGACTGGTAGTAGTCCGCTGCCCTACCAAGGTCGTCGGAGCCATTTGTCCCCCAGTCATCCCATAAATAGCGTTATTAACAAAAATCACGGTGATATTCTCACCACGATTGGCAGCATTGATGATCTCAGCCCCACCGATGGCCGCCAAATCTCCATCGCCCTGATAAGAAATAACGATGCTCTCCGGATTTGCGCGCTTCAAACCAGTCGCGACCGCCGGGGCGCGACCATGAGCCGCCTGAATATTGCCTACATCAAAATAATAATAAGCAAAAACCGAGCAACCTACCGGCGACACCAAAATCGTCCGATCGGCAACGCCAAATTCATCCAGGGTTTCAGCCAGTATCTTATGGATGTTGCCATGACCGCATCCAGGACAATAATGGGTGGTTTGAGGTTGTGTCTTGCCTTTTCGTTCAAATATATCATAAAAGGATTTCGGTTTGGCTAATAATTGGGCCTTCATGTTTGCTCCTCTGAATGTATTTATTCGCTTCTCAGCAAATCCACGATCACATCTTACAACATTCACTACGCTTTTGATCGCATCTCTCAGACATATGATCATTTAATATACTTTCGAGCCTGAGCCACCAGCTCTTCAACGGTTGGAATAGCTCCGCCCATCCGGGAATAAAAATGCACGGGCCGTCGACCATTGACTGCCAGCCGAACATCGTCCAACATCTGTCCATTGCTCAGCTCAACAACCAAAAATTGTTTCACGCGCTCGCTTAGCTCGGCCACATGTCGGCTGGGGAATGGGAAAAGCGTAATCGGTCTAAATAAACCAACTTTTTTTCCCTCGGCACGAAGGATCTCAGTGACATTCAATAGCAGGCGCGAGACAATTCCGTATCCCGCCACGACGAGTTCAGCATCATCGGCGTAAAGTGTTTCATAGCGGACTTCGTTACGCTCCATTTCGGCATATTTTTGTTGCAGCTTTTTGTTGTGCTCTTCAAGAAGCTGGGTATTCATCAATATCGAAGTGATCAAATTATTTTTACTCGCCCGATTGCCGTAGAGCGCCCAGTCCTTGTGAGGGACTTTTTTCCGAGTGGTTGGAAATTCGACTGGTTCCATCATCTGCCCGATATATGCATCGGTCAGAACCACACAAGGATTTCGATATTTGTCCGCTAGTTCGAAGGCCAACATCGTCAGATCGCACATTTCTTGCGCAGAGTTCGGAGCCAATACAATGTTTCGATAATTACCATGCCCACCCCCTTTGACAATTTGATTATAATCGCCCTGCTCAGGCCAAATATTTCCTAACCCTGGGCCAGCCCGCATTACATCGATGATTACGCAAGGCAATTCCGCACCTGCACAATACGAGATCCCCTCTTGCTTCAAACTTAACCCGGGTCCAGAAGAGGCGGTCATCACCCGCTTCCCGGCAGCCGCAGCCCCATAAACCATATTGATCGAAGCAATCTCGCTTTCCGCCTGGACGAATGTTCCCCCCATCAATGGAAAATAATAAGCCGCAGCTTCGGCAATTTCGCTGGCTGGCGTAATTGGATACCCAAAGTAGAGACTGCATCCCGCCAATAGCGCCCCTTTCACCACCGCCTCGTTGCCTTTAATCAATTCTTTCCGCATGCTCATTCTCCTTTACCTTCCTTGACCTTCTTATATACGATTATCGCACCAGGCTCAGGACAACAATAGAAGCAAACGCCACATCCAGTACATCCCTCACCAACATAGGCAGCATACTTATACCCCATTTCGTTGAACTTATCAGTGAATTGAATCACATGTTGGGGACAATGCTCAATACACAAACCGCAGCCTTTGCATAGATGACTTACCACCTCAAGCCGAGGCACCGCTCCTTCGACCTCAATAATCTCATCAACCATGAGCGACTCCTTACTCCATTTTATCGGTTTGCACTTTTTCTATAATGTTATTCCGAAAAAAAGGAATTCACCAATATTAGATAATCTAATCCCAATTTTCATTATAACAATTTTTTTGCTAAGTTGCAAGCTCTTTTTCAAACTGCTCGGCTTTTCAACGTGCATCGTTCATCTTTATCCCTCTGAAACTGAATCTGCAGTGATCACAAAAACCCTCTTTATAGAGCTCTCCAAAAAACAGAATATCAATTTCGCGATTCAGCAATAAAACAGATGTTCCTTGGAAATCCCCCTTCAATGTCAAACCTTGTGCACTGGCCAACCAGAGTCCCCTGATCTGAATCTCAATCTTGATCTTCCAACTTGAACTATGAAATCAAATATGTGTTAAAAAAAAATCAAAGAATCATTTTTATGGTGACTTCATGTTTAAAAACTATATTTCATCGGTAAGATCATGAGATGCATTGAGGAAAAATTCCTCTTCAGATTCGTTAGAAAAAAAGATACTTGGTGATCAGTTAATCAGGGGCTACCTCACACTGAGCATTATTTGATCCAAACTAATGAGCGAAAAAGTTTTTATGTAGCCCACAATTTTTAGCTTGACAAGATGTAAAAATTTTTATATGTTTACTATGGAATTTCCCCTGGCAAACATTGACGGCGTAGAGAAGGCATCTAACCTTAATGGGTGATTGGTTCGATATTGGAATGCGGTAGTTCTGGACTAATGATGAATGACATCAATAAGTAGCGTTGTTTTATCCTTTCAATATTTTTTTTAAATCCTCTGCGCTCCATGAGACTTGTGAAGCTTGTCCAGGAGGCGAATTTTTCAGATCCGACTTAGCTTGGTCATCAATTGTATTTGAGTTCGCACCTCAAGGCGAAATCGCCTAAGCAGTACAACTGAGCAGCTCAACCAGTGATGATTGGCGGATTGTATGAATCTCGCCTGATCAATTTTTATGGCGTAAGGCAGCATTAATCGATAAATTACCTACTATCCAATTGCCCGATTCCCCGATCGAAAAATTTTCTATACTGAATTGAAGCGAGGTATCCATGAAAAAATTATCGATTATTTTCAGTTTGGTGGTCATCGTTTCAATCTCCCAGGCAAGTTCAAATCCTATCCATCTGTTAAGAAGACAAACAGCCCTCGAAAAAATGTCACCGAACGGACTTCTGATCCTTCAAACGCAACGAAATGGGTATCGTTTTGGATTTGGGTTTGAGCAAGAGAGCAATTTATTTTTCTTGACAGGCAGCAATGAACCCGATATTATACTGATTTTATCCAAACCAGGCATTCAATCCCCAGTCAGCGATACTCAAGTCCATTCGATTATCATCAAAAATCCTCCGCCGTCTAAAATGGTAAAATCGGATGAATATTACCGAATGCTTCAGGATTCTCTTGGAATTGACCTGGTCTGCGGTTCGAAAGAGCTTCGAAAAATTTTGAATTCGATCCGTGTGATTGACCAGCTCTATACGAACGTAATTAAATCTGATCAGAGAGAAGGGAACAGTATCCTCGAGAAACGATTAATTGAATTGGTTGAAAGATTGTCATCGATATCTATTCAACAGCCAGAAGCACTTCTCGCGCAATCCCGAAGGATTAAGGACAGCGGAGAAATTGCGGACATCCAAAAAGCGATCGACATCACCACCCTGGCCCATAAAGAGGCCATGAAATCCATGACGCCTGGCCTGTTCGAATATCAGATTGAAGCTGTCGTCGAATACATCTTCAAATTCCACGGCTTGCAACAATTGGCCTTTCCCACCATTGTCGGTTCTGGTCCGAATAGCTTGGATCTCCATTATGAATTGGGCGTGCGCCAAATCGAATCAGGCGACATGGTGGTAGTCGATATCGGCTGTGAATATAACCATTATTGCGCCGACATCACCCGAACCATTCCAGCATCGGGCAAATTCACTCCGCAGCAGAAGGAAATTTATAACATCGTGCTGGAAGCCAATCTGGCTGTGATTGATATGCTGCGGCCTGGCTTGACCATGGCGCAGATGGATTCCCTGGCCCGAGCCGTGTTTGCCAAATATGGCTACGAGAAATATTGGCGCCACGGCTGCACCCATCATTTGGGATTGGATGTGCACGATATTGGCGATACTTCCCTTCCATTGGTACCTGGCTGTGTGGTGACGGTTGAACCTGGTTTGTATATTCCACCCAATCCTGATTTGCCAAAGGAATACTGGAATATTGGGGTCAGAATTGAGGATGATGTGTTGATCACCGAAGATGGTCATCGGGTGCTGACGGCGGCGTGCCCCAAAACGGTGGAAGAAATTGAGGCATTGATGAAATTGGAGGGGTTGGGAAATATTCGGTTTTGAAAATTTTCAGAATCAATGCGTTTTTTCGATAAATCATCGTAATATCTCGTGGCAAGCTGTGGACGATGCGACAGTTTTCGGGTATGTGCAATACAGAGCAAAGCAATGACCGCTATCATTTACTGTTGAACAAAGGTGAAACAAAAGAAATTTATTTTTATCATTTTTTATGATCGTTCACCAGTATCAGATGTCGAAATTATGCACGCTATCGAATCTTTTTGAAACCTTGTTTTTGTCTTTCAACCTTAGTAGCCTAATGACAACCCACAAATTCTAACCTTATTACCCTATTTTCTTTTTCCAATAAGGTAATAAGGTCAGTGCCATTGTGGATCTTGCCTGCTACTAAGGTTCCAAAAGCTAAAATAATGTTATTCCAGTGCAAAAATTTAAATCACAATTGTCTGATTTCCGATGGAGGAAATTCAATGCTCGATGATAAAACCAAAAATCAAGTCAAAAAACTCCATTCCCAATGGCAACAGCAAGCCAATCAATCAAAAACGCTAAACAAAAAATTCATCACCGTCTCAGGGGAGGAAATTAAGCCGCTGTACACTCCCCTGGATTTGGAAGGCATCGATTTTGAGCGGGATATCAACTTCCCTGGCTTCTATCCCTACACCCGTGGCGTCCATGCCACCATGTATCGGGGCAAGCTGTGGACCATGCGGCAATTTTCAGGCATGGGCAACGCTCAGCAAACCAATGAGCGGTATCATTTCCTGCTGAAACGAGGCCAGACGGGCTTATCGGTGGCTTTCGATTTGCCCACATTGATGGGCTATGATTCGGATCATCCCCGCTCTCGGGGCGAAGTAGGCAAATGCGGCGTGGCCGTGGATTCCTTGGCGGATATGGAGGTGCTGTTCAAAGGGATTCAGTTGGATAAAATTTCCACCTCCATGACCATCAATGCGCCTGCCTCGATTTTATTCGCCATGTACATCGCTGTGGCTGAAAAGCAGGGCGTGCCATCGGAAAAGCTGACAGGGACGATTCAGAACGATATTTTGAAAGAATACATCGCCCAAAAAGAATGGATTTACCCGCCCGAGCCATCGATGCGGCTGATCACTGATACGATGGCCTTCTGCGCCGATCACGTGCCCAAATGGAATACGATTTCGATCTCTGGCTATCACATTCGGGAGGCTGGTGCCACGGCAGCACAGGAGCTGGCGTTCACCCTGGCCGATGGCTTTGCGTATGTGGAGGCAGGCATCAAAGCGGGATTGGATGTGGATGTGTTTGCGCCTCGGTTGTCGTTCTTCTTCAACTCTCATCTGGATTTTTTTGAGGAGATCGCCAAATATCGAGCCGCCCGTCGCATCTGGGCACGGCACATGCGGGAGAAATACAAAGCCAAAAAAGAAGCCTCCTGGCTATTGCGCTTTCATACCCAGACCGCAGGTTGCAGCCTCACGGCGCAGCAGCCTGAGAACAATATCATCCGAACGGCATTTGAAGCGCTGGCAGGCGTACTCGGCGGTACCCAGAGCCTGCACACCAATTCCATGGACGAAACACTGGCTTTGCCCTCAGATCATGCGGTCAAAATTGCGCTCCGAACCCAGCAGATCATCGCTTATGAGATCGGCGTAGCTAACACCATAGATCCGTTAGCTGGTTCCTATTTTGTCGAGGCGATGACCAATAAGCTCGAGGAACAGGCGGAGAAATATTTTGAGGAGATCGAGCGACGAGGCGGCGTGTTGAAGTGCATCGAGCAGGGCTATTTTCAAAGGGAGATCGCCAAATCCGCCTATCGCTACCAAAAGGAGATCGAGTCCAAGGACCGGATCGTGGTTGGCATCAATGATTTTATTGAACCAGATGAGGAGATCAAAATCCCGATCGTTTATATCGACCCTCAGGTGGAAAAGGATCAATGTGCCTCACTAAAGAAGTTGAGGGAGACTCGGGACAACGATAAGGTAAAACGTTCGCTTGAGAATCTTCGCAAAGTGGCTGAAGGGACTGACAATACGGTTCCTGCGATTCTGGATTGTGTTCGATGTTACACAACCGAGGGCGAAATCGTGGATGTTTTGCGAGGGGTGTTTGGGGAGTATCAGGAGCCGCCTTTCTTTTAGTCAGCAGTCTTCAGTAGGCAATCGGCAGTGATCAGTTGTCAGTGGTCAGTGATCAGTCCGCAGTCGGCAGTTAGTAATGAGCAGTGCAAAATAACAAAGGACTACAAACAACGGACGACTGACAACAGGCAACGGACAACTAACAACGAACAACCACTAACTAACCAAAAATTTTTAGTTTTAAATACACGAGGCAACAATGAAACGAAAGATCAGAATTTTATTAGCCAAGCCAGGACTGGATGGTCATGACAGAGGGATCAAAGTGATTGCTGCAGCGCTGCGAGATGCAGGGATCGAAGTGATTTACACGGGCTTGCGACAGACGCCCGAACAGATCGTTGAGGCCGCCATTCAAGAGGATGTCGATGGAATTGGCATGAGCATCCTATCGGGTGCGCACATGACGCTGTTCCCTGCGGTGATCAATTTGTTGAAGGAAAAAGGCGCTGAAAGCATTGTCGTTTTCGGCGGCGGGATCATTCCTGATGAGGATATTGAAAAACTGGAACAAGCTGGCGTGGATCGGTTGTTTACGCCAGGGGCTTCGACGAAGGAGATTGTGGATTATATCTACCAAAAATTTGGTGAAAAGTGAAAGAAAAAAATTCTAATAGTTCAGCCGCTGCTGAAAAAAAGCGTCATTCCGACCGAAGGGAGGAATCTGTCAAGGTAAAATGGTTGAAACTGTGCTAATTTGGGGATAAAAAGATTTCTCGCTTCGCTCGAAATGACACTGGGCTGAACGCTTACAAAAAGTACTATTCAACGATTGAAATAACCCTATTAATGAAAATTTTTTGTGAAATCCTTTGGGTTGTTTTTCGCCCAGGCGGATTGGAAAAAATTTTTTATAATCTATAAATCCGAAATCTAAAATCCGAAATACGAAAATATGCCCCTCGATCCCAAGCTCGAAAAACTCTATCGCCTCAAATCCGAAGCCAAACTCGGCGGCGGACAAAAGCGCATCGACGCCCAGCATCAAAAGGGCAAACTCACCGCCCGTGAACGCATCGAGCTGTTGCTGGACGAAGGTAGCTTCGAGGAGCTGGACATGTTCGTCCGCCATCGTTGTACCGATTTCGGGCTGGAAAAAGAAAGCTACCTCGGCGATGGCGTGGTGACGGGCTATGGCACGATTGATGGTCGCCTCGTCTTTGTCTTCTCCCAGGATTTCACCATCTTTGGCGGCTCGCTATCGGAAATGTATGCCAAAAAAGTGTGCAAGATCATGGATCTGGCGCTCAAAGTTGGGGCCCCCGTGATCGGTATCAACGACTCGGGAGGTGCCCGCATTCAAGAAGGGGTCGATAGCCTGGGCGGTTATGCGGAGATTTTCTTGAGAAATACCCTTTGCTCTGGCGTTATTCCGCAGATCAGCGTAATCGCAGGCCCGTGCGCTGGTGGGGCGGTCTATTCCCCAGCCATCACTGATTTTATTTTTATGGTGCAGAACACCAGCTACATGTTCGTCACAGGACCGAATGTCGTTAAAACCGTTACCCATGAGGAGGTTACGTTTGAAGAGCTGGGCGGCGCTATCACGCATAGCTCGAAAAGTGGCGTGGCCCATTTCGCTTGCGAGAATGAGATCGAGACCTTTAATGCCGTGCGAAAGCTGATGAGTTACATTCCATTGAATAATATCGATGATCCCCCCTATCTCGAACCCACCGATCCAATCGATCGAACCGATGACGAGTTGAACACCATCGTCCCCGAAAATCCCAATAAGCCGTATGACATGAAAGAGATCATCAAACGGATTGTGGATGACGGCGACTTTTTTGAAGTGCACAAAGATTGGGCGCAAAATATCATCATCGGATTTGCCAGACTGGGCGGTTATCCCGTGGGAATTGTGGGCAATCAGCCTGCGGTGCTGGCGGGCGTGCTGGATATCGATTCGTCCTGCAAAGCGGGCCGATTTGTGCGCTTCTGCGATTGCTTCAATATTCCGCTCATAACGCTGGTGGATGTGCCAGGCTTTTTGCCAGGCACGGCGCAGGAATTCGGCGGCATCATCAAGCATGGGGCAAAATTGCTGTATGCCTTCTGCGAAGCCACTGTCCCGAAACTCACCGTCATCACCCGCAAAGCCTACGGCGGCGCTTATGACGTGATGAGTAGCAAGCACATTCGGGGCGATTACAACATCGCCTGGCCTTCGGCGGAACTAGCAGTGATGGGGCCGAAAGGTGCGGTTGAAATCATTTTTAAAAAAGAAATTGAAGCCTCACCCGATCCCGAAAAGGCGCTGCAAGAAAAGCTGGATCAATTCATTGCCGAATTTGCCAATCCCTACAAAGCCGCCGAACGGGGCTATATCGACGATGTAATCGAGCCGAAATATACCCGACCTAAGTTGATTCGGGCGCTGCGGATGCTGGAAACGAAGAGCGATACCAATCCGAGAAAGAAGCATGGCAATATTCCCCTATAAAAACGTGACCGTCATCTTGGAGATGACGGTCACGTTGTCAGATCGACTGAAAGGCAAGTTGAAACTAACTAAAAAAAATTTAGACTGAGAATTGATAAGGTGCCGACATGTTAACCCGTGAAAAAGTATTACAGGTTTTAAAAAAAGAAATGCCCTATTTCGCCAGAGAATATGGCGTCAAAAAAATTGGAATATTCGGCTCTTTTGCCAGGGGTATTCAGACGGAAAAAAGCGATATAGATGTTTTTGTCGAATTCGAGCGACCAATTGGACTCAAATTTATAGAATTCGCCGAATACCTTGAAACTTTATTTGGCAAGAAAACTGACATCTTAACACCTGCAGGAGTCAAAAGTATCAGGTTAAAACATATTGCCAGAGACATTGAGGAGAATATCATTTATGTCTAAACGAGATGATCTTGATCTTGTCAAAGATATTCAAGAAGCGATTCGAAGAATTAACTCTTATGTTAAAATGCTGGATTATGATGACTTCTTTGAAGATATTAAAACTCAGGACGCTGTGGTGCGGAATCTTGAAATTGTTGGAGAAGCAATCAAAAGTATCTCTGAAAATTTGAAAGAAAAATATCCAGAAATACAATGGAAGGAATTAGCTGGATTAAGAGACAAATTAATTCACCATTATTTTGGAGTAAATTATGACATCGTGTGGCACATTGTAAAAAATGAACTGCCAGACATTCTTTATCATTTAGAAAAGTTGGTTAATATTGAAGCCAAAAAAGATGCTACGTAAAAGATATTGCTGATAACGCTAGTTGATGCTTAAAAAAATTCCAAACGTTCTGGACTCAATGAGCTTAGAATAGAAAATATTAAATCAAAATATGTTCAAAAAAATCCTCATTGCCAACCGAGGCGAAATCGCCATCCGCATCATGCGAACCTGTCGAGAGCTGGGCATTGCCACGGTGGCCGTCTATTCTGAGGTCGATCGGACGGCGCAGCATGTTCGTTATGCTGATGAAGCTTATCTATTGGGACCAGCGCCTGCCACTGAGAGTTATCTCGTCATGGAAAAAATTATCGAGGCAGCGAAAAAATCTCAGGCCCAGGCCATTCATCCTGGTTATGGTTTTTTGGCGGAAAATCCTGAGTTCGCCAGTTTGGTGAATGACAGCGGCTTGATCTTCATCGGGCCTGAACCCGAGACGATTCGATTGCTGGGCGATAAAATGGCGGCCCGAGCGGCGATGATCAGAGCGGGCGTACCGATTGTCCCCGGCATGAAGCAGGCGATCACTTCGGTGGCTGAGGCGCAAAAGATTGCCGAGGAGATCGGCTATCCCATTCTGTTAAAAGCAGCGGCAGGCGGTGGCGGCAAAGGCATGCGCATCGTCCACCGCCCTGATGAGATGGCGCAATTGTTCAAGATGGCCAGTTCCGAAGCGAAATCAGCGTTTGGCGATGATCGAATTTATATTGAAAAATACCTGGAAAAACCCCGCCATGTCGAAATTCAGATCATCGCCGATCAGCATGGCCATGTGGTTCATTTGGGTGAGCGGGAATGCTCCATCCAGCGGCGGCATCAGAAGGTGATCGAGGAATCGCCCTCTCCGATCGTCGATCCCGAGATGCGCCAGCGGATGGGCGAGACGGCGGTCAAAGCGGCCAGGGCGGCTAATTACACTAATGCAGGCACGGTGGAGTTTTTAGTCGATCAGAATAAAAATTTCTATTTTCTGGAAGTGAACACCCGCTTGCAAGTGGAACATCCTGTGACCGAAATGGTCACAGGCATCGATCTGGCCAAAGAACAAATCCGCATTGCCGCAGGCGAGCCACTCAGTTTCAGCCAGCAGGATGTTCAGTGGCGAGGCGCTGCCATCGAATGCCGTATTTACGCCGAAGATTCAGAGAATAATTTTCTGCCCTCCATCGGCAAAATTCAGAGTTATCGAGAACCTCAAGGGATTGGCGTTCGGGTGGATTCAGGCCTGGCAAAGGGAGATTCGGTGTCCATGTATTACGATCCCCTGATCTCCAAATTGATCACCTGGGGCAGGGATCGCCACGAAGCCATTCAGCGAATGAAACGGGCGCTGGATGAATATGTCATCTCTGGTGTGCAGACCGTGATTCCGTTCCATAAGCAGGTGATGATTCATCCTGATTTTGTAACAGGCAATCTTTCGACTCATTTTATTGATGAAAACAAAAATTTGCTATGCGATTTGAACGATGTATCTGAAGCAGATTTGGAAGCCATGGCGATTTTGTCCTGTTTGATCGATTATCAATCAAAGAAACGGGTGAATAGAATTGCCAGCGCACCAAATTTGAGCATCTGGAAATATGAAACTCGAAGAAGAAGGTTGTTTGGAGTATAGATATTTAGCGATAGCTTTAAAAAGTAATATATTCTCCCACAGAAATGAAATCCCACAGAATTGCGATCCAAAATTTTATAAATCAGTTCTGTGGGAAGACAATTCTGGCGGAGAAAAATTTTTGCCAGGCTCCCTAATCCTATCGGAAATAGAGGCCATTCATGAATTATATTGCCAGAATTCGAGATAAAGAATTCAAGCTAAAACTGGACGACCGTGGTGATCAGGTGGTGGCAACTATCAACGGCCAATCGATCCCGATCCAATTGCGGGAGATCGATGGCAGCCATGTCTATTCTGCGCTGGTTGGCAATCGCTCGTTTGAAATCGAAATCCGACGTAATGATGCTGGTTATAAAGTTTTTCACAAAGGGAGATCATTTGAATTTGTCGTGGAAGACGAACGGACCGCTCAATTGAAAAAATCAATGCGACAGGCGGTCTCTCATAAAATCGAACAGGAATTAAAGGCACCCATGCCAGGATTAGTTGTGGCAATTGAAGTGAAACCTGGGCAACAGATAAAAAAGGGCGATGGCTTGCTCATTATCGAAGCGATGAAAATGGAAAATGAGATAAGGGCGCCGTTTGATTGTGTGGTGAAAGAGATAAAGGTTCAGGAGAAACAAGCAGTGGAGAAAGGGCAGGTATTGGTGGTGTTTGGGGCATAGGGCATTATGCAAGGGGTAAGGATATTTTCAAATTTTGATTTGTTAGATATTTCTCAGGACAAATAACGCTAATTGATATGAACCAAACGAGAGGGCAAATCTATGGCAGGAATTGTCGGCTATGGGGCGTACATCCCCCGCAATCGAATCAAGGTCGAGGAAATTGCTAAAATCTGGGGAGCGGATGCGCCGAGTTATAAGAAGGGACTATTGTTGCAGGAGAAATCGGTGCCAGCGCCAGATCAGGATACGATCACGATGTCGGTCGAGGCAACTCGCAATGCGCTACAACGGGCGGGGATCGATCCTCGGAAAATCGGTGCGGTTTATATTGGATCGGAATCACATCCGTATGCGGTGAAACCCAGCGGGACGGTGGTGGCCGAGGCGATCAACGCAGTTCCTGAATGCCACAATGCGGATCTGGAGTTCGCCTGTAAGGCAGGCACTGAAGGCATGTTCATTTGTCTGGGCCTGGTGGATGCAGGTTTGATTGAATATGGGCTTGGCATCGGCGCTGATACCTCACAGGGCGCTCCTGGCGATGCGCTGGAATATTCGGCAGCGGCTGGTGCAGCGGCATTCATCATGGGCAAAAAGGATCTGGTGGCTGAATGTTTGATGACCTATTCCTACATGACGGATACGCCCGATTTTTGGCGGCGGGAGCATCAGTTTTATCCCAGCCATGGCGGCAGATTCACGGGCGAGCCCGCCTATTTTAAGCATATTCGGGGAGCAGGCGAAGGCATTATGAAAAAAGCGGGCAAAAAGCCAGCGGATTTTAAATATGCGGTTTTTCATCAGCCCAATGGCAAATTTCCGCTGCGGGTCGGCAAAATGCTCGGCTTTGAAAAGGAGCAGCTTCTGCCAGGATTGGTGTGCCCCGAACTCGGCAACACCTATTCAGGCGCCTCGCCGCTCGGCCTGACGGCTATTCTGGATCAGGCGCAACCTGGTGAACTGATTCTGATGGTCTCCTTCGGCTCGGGCGCTGGCAGCGATGCTTTCATTTGGCGAGTGACCGATCGCATCAAACAGGTTCAGGACAAGGCGCCGAAGACCTGGGACATGCTTCGCAATAATAAAAAATACCTGGACTATGGGACGTATGCCAAGTTCAGGGGGAAGATTCTCAAAAAAGAATAATGATTGATTTTAGAGTTATAAATTTGAGACCGCTAATTACACGAATTTTTCTAATTGCGCTAATTTGGTTCTGAGCCATGCTTTTCAATAATGGGGTAAATTCCCAGCAGCATTTTTTAATTAGCGAAATTTGTCTAATTGGCGAAATTAGCGGTCAAAAAAACTGGCAGTTAGAAATTTGCTCTCAAAGAAACTGAAGGAGAAAATATCTATGCGAGAAGTCGCTATTATCGGAGTTGGGATGAATAAATGGGGCGAGTTGTGGGAGAAATCGATCAATG
Organism: candidate division KSB1 bacterium; assembly: GCA_034506395.1. Taxonomy (NCBI): domain Bacteria; kingdom Pseudomonadati; species Candidatus Zhuqueibacterota bacterium. The sequence goes on from JAPDPQ010000004.1 coordinate 206,988, forward strand.
ATATATTTGTCGAGGCGGCGCTCGAGGCCATCGACGATGCGGGCGTCGATCATCTCGATGCCATGTACGTCGGCTGCATGTCGGGCGGGCTGTTCAATGGCCAGGAGCATCTGGCGTCGTTGTTATCTGATTATCTGGGCATGGGACCCATTCCTGCTACCCGTGTGGAATCGGCCTGCGCTTCGGGCGGGCTGGCGGTCAAATCGGCAATCATTGAAGTGATGTCTGGCAACGCTGAGATCGTTCTGGCAGGTGGTGTGGAAAAAATGACTGATGTTTCTGGCGATCAAGCAACGTATGCCCTGGCCACAGCAGCGGATCAGGAGTACGAGGTTTATCAGGGAGTGACTTTTCCTGGCTTATATGCCATGATGGCTCGAGCGCACATGCACAAATATGGCACGACGAGGAAGCAATTGGCGGCTGTGGCGGTCAAAAATCATGACAATGGTTCCTTAAATCCGCTGGCGCAATTTCCACAGAAAGTCACGCTGGATGAAGTAATGAATTCCGTCATGGTGGCCGATCCGCTGCGGATTCTGGATTGCTCCCCCATTACCGATGGCGCTGCTGCGATCATCGTTTGTTCACTGGAAACCGCAAAAAAAATCAGCAAGAAGCCGATCGTAAAAGTTATCGGATTGGGACATGCCACGGATTCTATTGCTTTACATTCCAGAAGCGATCTGACGTCATTGAATGCTGTGAAATTGGCTGGAGAACGGGCTTATAAAATGGCGGGCAAAACGCCAGCGGACATCGATCTGGTGGAGGTACACGATTGCTTCACCATCGCTGAAATTATCGTTACTGAAGCCCTGGGATTTTTCGAGCCAGGCAAAGGCGGGCCAGCGGCTGAATCGGGTCAGACCGCCCGTGATGGCAAAATTCCCGTCAACACCAGCGGCGGATTGAAGTCCAAAGGCCATCCTGTCGGCGCCACAGGCGTCGCTCAGGTCATCGAAGTGGTGAAACAGCTTCGGGGCGAAGCAGGCAAACGACAGATCGAAAAGGCTCGGATTGGGATGACGCAGAATATGGGGGGAAGTGGTGGGAGTTCGGTGGTTCATATTCTTGAGAAGATCTGAAAATATGTTTCGTTTTCTAGGGGAAAAAAAATTTCAAATCCCAAAAGACAAATTCCAAATAATTTCCAATCCCTAAAATCAAAATTCCGAACAACACGTTTTGGTAATTGAAAATTTAAATTTGAAATTTGTTTGGAAATTGGGATTTGTAATTTGGAATTTTTCTTCAAGTTCAAACAAAGTAGAATTGAAATCAAAAACCAGTGGAGGTATAAATGTCCGTTCCTGCATATCGAAGAGCCATGCCGCAACGCTATCGTTATGAAGCTGGCAAATGCAAAAGCTGTGGCAAAATCTTTTTCCCGCCTCGATTGATCTGTGATGCCTGCAAATCACGGGAATTCGAAACCATCACGCTGAATCGGGAGGGTGTTGTCAAGACTTATACTGTGATCCATGTGGCGCCCAGCCAGTTTGTGGATCAGGCGCCGTACGCCATCGGTGTGGTGGAACTAAAGGATGGCGTCAGCTTATTGACGCAAATTGTCGATTGTGAATTTGAAGATTTGAAAATAGGCATGCCTGTCCGATTGGAATTTCGGAAGATTTCTGAGGATGGCAAGGCAGGGATTATTCATTATGGGTACAAATGCGTGCCTATTTGAAACCTCAAACCTCAAACGACAAAATACAAACAAATTTCAATTTTCGATACACCAATTCCAATTTATGACCCTTTCAAAGGTTGCAGACCTTTGAAAGGGTAGACGACTTTGAGCCGGTTTAAATGGTGTAATTTGAAGGAAGCAATAACATGTCTTACAAGATCAGCATCGTAATCGAGAAAGATGAATACGGCTTCTATGCCTATTGTCCAGAACTAAAGGGATGCCAGAGCCAGGGGGATTCCCTGGATGAGGTTCTGGCAAATATCAAAGAGGCAATAGAACTCTATCTAGAAACATTATCCGAGGAAGAGAAAGTTTCTTTTTTAAGCAAAGAAATTTTCACGACCACGATGGAGGTTCAGTTTGCCTAAACAACTTCGCTTAACCGCTGCTGAAGCGGAAAAAATGCTTCTAAAAGCTGGTTTTGAATTGATTCGAAGTAAGGGAAGTCATCGAATTTATAAAAAATTTGATAGACGGATTGTTGTTCCTTTTCATGGCAATAGAATGCTGCACCCAAAAATCGTGAAACAAGTGATCGAAGCCATTGAGGAAACCTAGGAAAGTTGTTTTTTAATAAAGCAGCTTTTGGATTTTCGACTATTGAGATTTAAAATTCTTTCAAAGGCTTGCATCCATCTAAATCTAGGATCAAAAATTTGTAGGACAGGTTGCCAACCTGTCCTACAAGTCGGGATCAAAATGAAAATCGCACAACTCGCACAAATCCTCGAAAAAATTCACCTCGTCAAAGTCGCTGTCTACGGCGACTTTGCTTTAGATGCCTACTGGTTTCTCGATCCCCGAGGCGGGGAAATATCAGCAGAGACGGGCTTGCATTCTCAAGCGGTGAAAAAGCATTATTACACGCTAGGCGGAGCTGCCAATGTCGTGGCCAATTTAGCGGCACTCGAACCTGCTGAAATAAAAGTTATCGGAGTGATCGGCAATGATATTTTTGGCAGGGAGATGATTCGCCAGTTCGTTGAACTTGGCGTGAATCATGATTCGCTGGTAATCCAAAACGAAAATTTTGATACCGTGGTCTTTTCAAAAATTGTGCTCGAGGGCAAAGAACAACCACGAATCGATTTCGGATTTTTCAACCAGCGATCGCCTGAGACAGATGACAAAATCATTACCGCCCTTGCCGACGCCCTTAATAGATGCGATGCGTTGATCTTCAATCAACAGGTTCCAAATAGCCTGAGCAATGAGAAATTTATTCAGAACGCCAATGCGCTCTTTGATCAATTCAACGATAAAGTTGTGCTGCTGGATTCTCGGCATTATGGCCACCGTTTTAAGAATATCTATCGCAAGACCAATGCAGTTGAAGCAGCTCGACTGAATGGAATTACGGCAGATGTATTGGATCAAATCGACTTCGAGGCAACGAAAATTCATGCTCAAAAGCTTTTTGATGAATCGGGCAAGCCAGTTTTCATTACCAGGGGCTCAAAAGGAATTTTGGTGGTGGACCAAGCGGGTAGCCATGAAATACCAGGCATTCAATTCAACAAACCCATCGATCCTGTGGGCGCAGGGGATACGGTGGTGAGTGCTCTGGCTCTATGTTTGGGTGCTGGATTCTCTCCAGTTGAGGCTGCCGAATTCGCCAATCTCGCCGCCGCTGTGACAGTGCAAAAATTATTCATGACAGGGACGGCATCGGGTAAAGAAATACTTGATCTTTGTCGGGAGATTGGTTATATTTAAAGGTAATTTCTAATTCTGTATAATCAGTTTTAAGGAGTTTCATCATGCGAGCGTTAGAAGCCAACCAGCGAATGGATAAAATCATCAGCTTGCTCCCTGAAAGCAAATTGAAATCTATCATTGATTTTGCGAGCCATTTGAAAGGTAAAGAAGAGGCCGAGGAATTTTTAAGAATGCAAATGAGCTCAGAGGCATATCGGGATTGGCTTACCTCTGAGAACGACATTTATGATGAAGCGTTTAAAGATAAACTTCAAGTATGACATCACAAGCAAACAATTACTGGGATTATGGCAAATGCGAAATTTGTGACACGCCAATGGAGGCAAGGCTGATCAAACAAAACTTCTGGATCCGAGGCGAGCTTATAGTCGTTGAGGATGTTCCCGCTGGCGTCTGTCCCCAATGTGGCGAAAAGGTGGTCAAGGCTGATGTGGGGCACTGGCTGGAAGAACTATTAACCAATACCGACCAGATTGCCAGAGCACCTCGCATTTCTGTGCCTTCGATTAAGTTCGATGTCGAAATGGTAGCAGCATGAAAGGAATTTTAGAAGCCTATGATCGATAGATTTACAAGCCTGAATCCAATTACTCAAGCATTGATTGCCACCTGCTTTACCTGGTTTATGACTGCTGCGGGTTCTGGCGTGGTGTTCTTTTTCAAGACGATCAATCGAAAAGTTCTCGATGCCATGCTGGGCTTTGCCGCTGGCGTGATGATCGCCGCCAGCTATTGGTCGCTGTTGGCGCCTGCGATTGAGATGGCTGAGGAGGGCAGTCTGCCCCCATGGATTCCAGCGACGGGTGGCTTTTTGCTGGGCGGAGCCTTCTTGTGGGTTATAGATAAGCTTCTCCCCCACCTCCATGCAGGGTTCAATACTGAAAAATCAGAGGGAATTCATACCTCGTGGCAAAGAAGTGTGTTGCTGATCCTGGCCATTACGCTCCATAATTTTCCCGAGGGATTAGCCGTGGGAGTGGCGTTCGGCGCCATCAGTGCCAATCTCCCTGCCGCTTCTTTGGCGGGAGCCATGGCGCTGGCAATCGGTATCGGCATCCAGAATTTTCCCGAAGGGGCTGCCGTTTCAATACCCTTGCGGAGGGAAGGATTTTCCCGCTTCCGATGCTTCTGGTATGGGCAGCTTTCGGGTGTAGTCGAACCCATTGCGGGAGTGATTGGCGCTGCAGCCGTAATTTTGATGCGGCCGATTCTTCCCTACGCCCTGGCCTTTGCCGCTGGAGCGATGATTTATGTGGTGGTGGAAGAGCTGATCCCCGAATCGCAATTTGAAAAAAACACCGATTATGCCACCGTCGGCGCCATGCTGGGCTTTGCGGTGATGATGACGCTGGATGTGGCGCTGGGATAATTAATGCCAAATGGACTCCAAATCCGAGTTGGAGTCCACTTAAAAAATTTTTTCAGAGGAGTCGATGATGTACGAACATCTTATTCCGATAAAAATTGAACCGCTGGAGGAAGGCGGCTATTTGGCGACCAGCGAGGTCTTGCAAGGGCTCATTGCCCAGGGCAGAACAATTGCCGAAACCATGGAGATCGCTCAGGATGTGGCTCGAAAGCTGATAGAATCTTATCTTGAGCATGGCGATCCTTTGCCCTTTAAACTGCCTGATAAGAAAACTGCTAAAATTGCTTTGAATACGAATATTCCAGTATCAGTGGTTCAATGACAAAATTGCCGATTTTAAAACCTCCAAAAATGCTTCGGAAATTAAAACAAGCAATGTTTGTTTTTGATCGTAAAATTGATTAGAAAAATTTTTTAAAAATAATTTAGGAGAATACCATGACAACTTCATCATTAGCAATGCTAAAAAAGAACTTTGGGATCGATGATCAGGTTACTGTGAAATATGAAAAGAGGGATAACGAACTTATCCTCCATGTACCATTGCGATCCCATTATCATTCCAATGATGAAATAATCACTCAAGCTCGAAATCTGGTGAAAGATAAAAAAGAAAGTGGATGGTCTCGTCAGAACTTTTTTGCGGATTTCATGCAAGTGCGTGAAAAGGTTTTAGAACAGATTAGAGAGCATTATGAACAAAATTAGATTTCGAGCAGTCCTGGATACAAATGTTGTTCTGCCTTCACAACAAACAACCTCTGAGGATAGCCCAAACAAAGAAATAATCAACAGATGGCAGCTGGGCCAATTTGATGTTCTATGGACTGGAGACGTCCTTTCAGAATATATCAATAAACTAAAAGAAAAAAATGTTAACGAAGAGCTGATTATACAATTCATCTCTCAATTTATCGCTTATGGCGAAGAGGTAAAAGTACAATTTTATCACTACGAGGTCTATCCAGAAGATGCTAAAGATATCTGTTTTGTATTATGCGCTCTGAACGGCAACGGAACCCATGTAATCACTTATGACTCGCATTTATTAGATCTAAAGGCTGATTACCTGAGCAAATTAGGAATAAAAATAGCAACGCCAATAGAATTTTTGCAAGAATTGAGAATAAACTTGGCGAAAGACAAATAATTTAGATGCAAAAAACGGAGAAGGCAATAATCCCATGTACCGAATCGAATCGAAAATTGATACCAAGAGTGCTGAATTTCAAGAGAACAAGGCAGCCATGGAACAGGCTGTGTCGCTACTGAAAGAACGATTGGACCTGGTGAAGCAGGGCGGGCCACCGAAGGCAAGAGAAGTGCATCTCTCCCGTGGCAAGATGTTGGTGCGAGATCGATTAAAAAAATTGTTTGATAAAAACACACCATTTCTGGAGCTATCCCCATTGGCGGCCTGGGATATGTACGATAATGAAGCCCCAGGGGCAGGAATAATAACTGGTATCGGGGTAGTGCATGGCCGAGAGGTGCTGGTAGTGGCCAATGATGCCACGGTCAAAGGCGGCACTTATTTTCCAATGACCATCAAAAAGCACATTCGGGCCCAGGAGATCGCCATGGAGAATCGGCTGCCATGTGTCTATTTGGTCGATTCGGGAGGCATCTTTCTCCCCTATCAATCGGGCACGTTTCCCGATCGGGATCATTTCGGCCGAATTTTTTACAACCAGGCTCGATTATCCATGATGGGCATTCCCCAAATTTCCATCGTCATGGGTTCCTGTACCGCAGGCGGCGCTTACGTGCCTGCGATGAGCGATGAAACCGTCATCGTCAAAAACCAGGGCACGATTTTTATTGGCGGTCCACCACTGGTGAAAGCCGCCACGGGCGAAGAAGTGACTGACGAGCAACTTGGCGGCGCTGATGTTCACACCCGAATCTCAGGCGTGTCCGATCATTTTGCGTTGAACGATGAACATGCCCTGGAGATCGCCCGCAACATCATCGAAAATCTGGATAAACCCAAACGCTTTGAATTGGATGTCCGTGAGCCAGAGGACCCCTATTACGATCCAAAAGAGATTTACGGCATTGTGCCGAAAGACCTGAGAAAGCCGTACGACATCCGAGAAGTGATCGCCCGATTGGTGGATGGCAGCCGTTTCCACGAATTCAAAGAGCGCTACGGCCCGACCATTGTGACAGGCTTTGCTCGAATCATGGGCTATCCAGTGGGCATTCTGGGCAACAATGGCGTGCTGTTCTCCGAGAGCTCGTTGAAAGCCGCCCATTTTATGGAACTGTGTGCCGTGCGAAAAATTCCATTGATTTTCTTGCAGAACATCACAGGCTTCATCGTGGGCAAGCAGTACGAGCACGGCGGCATTGCCAAAGACGGGGCCAAAATGGTCCATGCCGTTGCCAATGCCGATGTGCCAAAATTTACTGTGATCGTGGGTGGCTCTTATGGCGCTGGCAACTACGCCATGTGCGGTAGGGCTTATAATCCAAAATTGTTGTGGATGTGGCCCAATGCTAAAATCTGCGTCATGGGCGGCGAGCAGGCGGCCAGTGTGCTATTGCAGGTTAAAATGCGTGCGTTAGAAAAGAAAGGCATTAAAATGTCTCAGGAAGAACAGGACGCTTTCATGAAACCTACACTTGAAAAATACGAGCATGAATCCAGCGCCTATTACAGCACAGCCAATCTCTGGGACGACGGCATCCTCGACCCGCTGGATACCCGAACGGCGCTGGGCTTGGGCATCGCCATGTCGCTCAATGCGCCGATTCCTGATCATCGGTTTGGGGTGTTTAGGATGTAGTTTTTGGGTAATTTGGTAACTGGGTAATTGAGGTAATTGGGTGATAAGGTCAATGGACTTCAAATTGGATAAAAAATTGGTTAAAGAATTTAGAGATCAGTGGCAGGCAGTAGCAGCTATCGAGGCAGAGGAGCAGCTAAATGCCTCAATAGAACTTCGCTGGCAGCAATTGAACTCGATTTTGAGGATGGCCATCGGGCTGGGATTACCGTTGAACGATTCCATTGAAGATGATCTGGTTGTTTATCAAAGGTGGGCGAAATTGCGGAGTATGCTGCAATGAAAATTCCAAACGATCTGACTTCTCTCATGCCCTCATTAAACGCTGTGCAGGAGATTTTTAAGTATTTTAGTGATAAGGGCGTCATTATCGGAGGTGTTGCAGCGAGCCTGTTGGGAAAGCCACGATTAACGGCAGATGTCGATGCAGTTATTATTTTACCGATGAAAGAATTACCACAGTTGATAGAGGTCGCCAAACAAGTCGGACTTTTTCCACGCATATCAGATGCCGAGGATTTTGCTCATCGTCATCATGTCCTACTGCTTCGCCATCAAGAAAGTGGCATTCATGTTGATATTTCACTGGGCATGTTACCGTTCGAGTTAGAAGCTGTTGAGCGGGGCATCTTCTATCAAGCGGGAGAGTTCGTAATCCGATTAACAACACCCGAGGATTTGATTATTTTCAAAGCCGTTGCTCATCGTCCGAAAGATTTGATTGACATTCAAGAAATCATAAAAAGTCATCCCAGGTTGGACAAGAAAAGAATTGAAAACTGGGTAAAGGAATTTGCACGAGTATTGGAAATGCCAGAGATCTGGGATGATATTTCAAAATTATTGGAATAGCTACAATATCAAAAAGGAAAAACGGCTAAGAATAACAGAGTTGATCGAATTGTAGGAGCAGTAATGGCTGAGGAAATTATCGGCAAAACCATAAAACATTCAATCCGAAACAAAGTCGCCTGGGTCACGCTCAACCGTCCTGAAATCCATAACGCCTTTAACGAGACCATGATCGGCGAGCTGCTAGAGTTGTATCAAGCGCTGGGAAAAATGCCAGAGGTACGGGTTGTGGTGATCACGGGTGCGGGAAAATCGTTCTGCGCTGGCGCTGATTTGAACTGGATGGGCGGGGTGATCAAATATTCCTATGAGCAAAATTTAAATGAATCTTTGCAATTAGCCGAGTTGTTTTATACCATGTACTCGCTGCCCAAACCGACCATTGCCATGGTCAATGGGGCGGCCATCGGTGGTGGTGCAGGCATGGTGGCGGTGAACGATTTCGTGATCGCCAGCGATCAGGCAAAATTCAGTTTCAGCGAAGTGAAATTGGGGCTGGTGCCCGCCTGTATTTCGCCTTACGTCATCCGTCGGGTGGGTGAGAATCGTAGTCGGGAGCTATTCCTCTCCGGCGAGCGGATGGATGCTCAAAAAGCGTTCCAATTCGGATTTGTGAACCAGGTGGTGGCGGCTGATCAGTTGGAAGCAGCGGTCAATCGATTGATCGAGCAACTGCTGAGCAGCGGACCGAATGCACTGGCGATCTGCAAAGATCTGCTGGAAAAGGTGCCGCAGATGAGCCTGGAGGCTGCGAAAAAATATACGGCTGAAGCCATTGCCGCCCTGCGGGTGAGCGATGAGGGTCAGGAGGGGATGAAGGCATTTTTTGAGAAGCGGAAGCCGAGGTGGGTAAAACGATAAATAATTGGATATCTTTCTAGTAAAATTTCTAAGTGTGAAAAATGAAAACGATCCACAAAATAATCATCGGCGATTCCCGATGGATGAAAGAAGTTCTATGCTCAATCTGATCATCTGATAAAAACATAATAAGGGCCACCATACTTAAAGAATGATTAATAGCTTTTGAAGGATAAAGAAATGAATAGACTTGAAGAGCTTTTTTAAAAACACAATTTGCGCATATAGGAGATTGGACCGTTGAATATGATTGTATCCATTGCAGTGGTCTTGCTAAAATAATAGTACATAAAGAGACAGAAAAAAGAACCTGGCCTATAATCAAGTTTTGCCCTTTATATGTGATGTCAAATGAATAGACAAAGGCGACAGAAGATGATGAATAAATAAAAACATTTTTCAAGCATGAAAATCGGATCAAAAAAATAACAAGAAAAGATAGTTCGATTATTTAAATTCTATCGGAAAATTCTAGGAATCTATTTTTCTTAAAACCCAAATTAGAAATATCTCATTTTTCATAAAATTTCCTATATATGAAGCAGGAATCATTTTCATGAAAGAGAGCCTGGTCCAATGGACATTACTTCATAATTTAGACTTTCTCTCCCAATTGCTAGATTTTAAAATCGCCACACGAAAGGGTCAGGAAGTATCAACCGATCACGGCAAAATTGATTTCATTCTGGAGAGTTTTGATAAAAGCCAGCTAGTCGTCGAATTGGAAACCTTGCTCAACACCCAGAATAAAAGAGATTATTGCTTCCGCCAAATTTTGAATTATAAAAATGTGAAATTCATCGATAACACCAACTATTGCATTTTATTTGCAGATGAAACGACGCCGCAGGCAAAACGAAATGTTTTTGATTTTGGGAGAGCCAATGATGTGCTTGTCAAAACCTATCCTTTGAATGAAGTGAAAAAGCTTTATTCGAGGACAATCGAAAAATTGAGTCTCAGGTTTGGATTGGCGCTGCCAAAGCCAAAAAATTATACCATCTGTTATCTTCGCTGGTTGAACAAGATTTTAAAGCCATTTCGTGATCATGAAAAATTAGAGCTGTCTGAGAGCAAACTCGCAGCCTATTTTTCTTCTCCCAAGTCAACAAATTTCAATTGCTATTTGCGTCTCGCTTTGGATTTTGAAATGATTGTCAGGAACAAAGATGGTTATTCCATAACCGAAAATGGACTTGAATATATTCAGAATTTTAACCCTGAAATTGATCTAGCAACAAACCTCTCCTCGGTCGATCTGACAAACGAGCAGAAGGTAATTCTACTAAGAGTTCTGACGAATGGCAATTGGACTGCTCATAAAGTTAATGTCTATTGGTTTCTGAGGTTCATCGAAGTGACCAATGGAGAGTGGCTGCCAAATATCAAAGACTTTGAAGATTATAGGTTAGATTTAGCGAATGGCCTTTTTGGCGTGAAATACAAAGCCAGGACCATGTATGAGTTTTTAAGCTTTGCCTGCAATTGGTGTCATGAACTCGGGTTGGTAGAAAGGATTGCCACGGGAACTGAATATGATCAAGTGTATTTAACACCTTTGGGGATTGAGATTAATAATATTTTTAGCCTAGATCTCCAATTGAAGAAAAGTCGATTGAATCTCAATTTTAAATATCTGGATTAAACGATAACTGAAAATCTACTAAACCAAAAAATTCTCTAAATATTGATTCAAAAATCATCAGGAAAAACTATGTTCAACAAAATCCTCATCGCCAACCGTGGCGAAATTGCGGTGCGGGTGATTAAAGCCTGTCAGGAACTGGGCATCAGAACTGTGGCGGTCTATTCGGAGGCGGATCGGACAGCGTTGCATGTGCAAATGGCTGATGAAGCCGTGTTGCTGGGTCCTCCCCCGCCGCTGGAAAGTTATTTGAATATCGATAAAATTATCGCTATCGCCCATCAAACCGAGACGGAGGCCATCCATCCTGGCTATGGATTTCTGGCCGAAAACTCGGCTTTTGCGGAGCGGTGCGAGCAGGAGGGCATCGTCTTCATCGGGCCGAACTCTAAAGCCATGGCGTTGGTGGGCGACAAGCTGCGCTCCCGTCAAACCATGTCGGCGGCCAATATTCCGATTATCCCTGGGATGCAGCAAAAGGTCGCCAATTACGATCGACTCAAAATCGAAGCGGAGAAAATCGGCTACCCCGTCATCCTGAAAGCCTCGGCGGGTGGCGGCGGCAAAGGGATGCGCATTGTGCATTCGCCAGCAGAACTGAAGGACGCTATGGAAGCGGGCATGCGGGAGGCGAAATCCGCTTTTGGCGATGAATCGATCTATCTGGAAAAATTCATCGAGCAGCCCCGCCATGTGGAGTTTCAGGTCATCGCTGACCATCATGGCAACGTGGTGCATTTATTCGAGCGGGAGTGCTCCATTCAGCGGCGGCATCAGAAGATCATCGAGGAATCCCCTTCGACGGCTCTGGACGACGAGCTGCGCTCTCGAATGGGCGAAACGGCCAAGCGGGTGATCAAAGAGAGCGGCTACACCAATGCGGGCACAGTGGAATTCCTGTTGGACAAAAATAAAAATTTCTATTTTCTCGAAGTCAATGCCCGAATTCAAGTAGAGCATCCTGTGACGGAATTCGTTACGGGGATCGACCTGGTGAAACAGCAGATTCGGATTGCGGCGGGCGAGCCTCTCCCCTTTTGTCAGGAAGACCTGCAGCAGAGGGGACATGCCATCGAATGCCGAATTTACGCCGAGGATCCTGAGAACAATTTTCTTCCCTCGCTGGGGACGATTCATTTCGTGCAGGAGCCGACAGGTCCCTGGGTGCGGGTCGATTCGGGGCTGTTTTCGGGCATTGAGGTCTCGATGTATTACGATCCAATTCTGTCCAAATTGATTGTCTGGGGGCAAAATCGCAACGATGCCATTCAGCGCATGAAACGGGCGCTGGATAATTATGTGATTCTCGGAATTAAAACCCAGATCCCGTTTTTGAAGGCGGTGATCGAGCATCCTGAATTTGTGCGTGGCAATATCAACACCAATTTTTTGACCGACCATTTCGCCAATTGGCGCATGCCCGAACTGGATGCAGCGGCGATCTCGAAGGCGCTGGCCATTGCGGCCATTCATGAGATGACCAATTCGAAAAAACCAGTTCGAGTCGAAAAGTCAACTCATGTCACCCCATGGAATACGATTGGATATTGGGAAATTTTGTCGTCATAACCTGATTAATTCGCTGTGCTAAGCTGCAAAGTCGCCAAGCTTTGCAAAGGTTGGGTTTTGCGATTTGTTTAGAGATTAAAGGTTGTACTCAATAAGGGCAAAATTTCATAGACTTTTAGACAATTGAGAAGTTTGTCATTCCGAGCGAAGCGAGGGATTTAATTAGCGTCTGAACAAAAACTATTAAATTTGAATTAAAACCGTCATTCCAAACAAAGTGAGGAATCTGGTTACATTTAAATTGTTAGACTTGTAGACTTTTTTCTTCAGTTGAAATGGTAAGAAGGTGAGTTTTCGTTCAAGCACTAATCAATCAATTGAGTGCATAAAAATACAGATTCCTCACTCCGCTGCGCTCCGTTCGGAATGACAATAAAATTTCATAAAATGGAGTTACCAGGTAAACTGAATCCATCCCGATGAATCGGGATGGAATCAGTCGTCCTTGAATAACACAGGCTAAATCAGAGGAGCTATGGAGCTGGAATTTAGTATCGATAAAAAAAATTATTCTCTTTCAATTCAAAAAAAGAACGAGCATTATCAAGTCAAGATTGGGGATCAAATTATTGAGCTGCAGGCAGAACAGGTGACGCCCAATTGCCTGCTACTGAAAGATGCACAAGGCCATCGTCGGATTTATCTTGCCAATTCTGGGAAGAAAACATTTATTCATCTGGATGGCCGCTCGCTGGTGGTGGAACATCCTGAGACGAAGGAGAAGACCTCATTTCAAGCTGACGAGCATCTTGCTGGAGCGGATCATGGCATTTATGCGCCAATGCCTGGGAAAATCATCAAAATTTTGGTTCAACCAGATCAGGTGGTGGCAGCAAAACAAAACCTTGTTATCGTTGAGGCCATGAAAATGGAACACAGTGTACGCGCTGCAAGGCCGGGGATAGTTAAGAAAATTCATTTTCAGGAAGGTGATTTAGTCGATACGGATCAACAGATCATTGAACTGGACTATTTCGATGAAAAGAACCAACCATCGGAACCAAATTAGCGGAGGAGAAATGGAATTTAGAAACCTCGTTATCGAATTTCAGGAAGCGATTGGTATCATAAGAATCAATCGGCCCGAGTTTCTCAATGCGCTCAATATCGAAACATTGGGTGAAATTCGCGATGCAGTGGTTGAGTTGAATAAGAAGGAGGATATAAAAGTCCTCATCATCACTGGCGAGGGGAAAGCATTTGTCGCAGGTGCGGATATCAAACAGATGAAAGACATGACCGAGAACGATGCGCGGGAATTTTGTAACCTGGGACAACGGGTGTTTGATATCATCGAGCATCTTGATAAACCGGTCATCGCAGCGATCAACGGTTATGCGTTAGGGGGAGGGTGCGAATTAGCAATGGCATGTGATATTCGAATCGCATCCGAAAACGCGAAATTGGGCCAGCCGGAGGTCAATCTGGGGATAATTCCAGGATTCGGTGGTACCCAACGATTACCGCGCCTGGTTGGGAGAGGGATCGCAAAGGAGCTTATTTTTACTGGTGACATGATCGATGCAGCTACGGCGTTTCGGATTGGTCTAATCAATAAAGTCGTTCCACCCGAAAACCTCATGGCAGAAGCTATTGCTCTGGCCCAGAAAATTGCCACCAAAGGGCCGGCAGCAATTCTTATTGCCAAAAGTGTCATCAATCGCGGCGTTGATGTCGACTTGGCAAAGGGATTGTTGATCGAGCAAGATGGCTTTGTCCAGTGCGTCGCTTCTGGCGAAGCCAAGGAAGGGATGGAGGCATTCGTGCAGAAAAGAAAGCCGAATTGGCCATGATCCATCATAATTTATTATCCTTTGGGTTCATCAATGCGCTGCACATTTCATTCTTTCTTGCTCGAATAAAGATGAACCCAAAGGCTCACCATGCTCTGCAAATTGGTGTTGTTGACGCTTTCCCACCGAAAAGCAATTAACTGAACAGTAGCTATCGCTATTCTTTATTCTCACCCAAGATGTTTCTCAATCAACGATTCCACCAGTCCTTCTTTTGGAATGAACGGAAGCGTAATATGCCCGGAATCTCTGTGATTCAAATTCCAATTCAATGCGGTTTCCAAAGCAGGTTCATTTCTGGCCCAGCTTCTTCGGGCAACGCCGCCCATTACATCCCAGGATAGGCCCGTTTTGATAATTTGATCTACTCGTTCACTGCCGTCCAGGAAAATACCATTACCACCGTTGCTGGCTCGGCCAATGCCGACACCACCGCCATTCGATAGAACCACCAGCGTCATACCGCGAGCGATATTGCCCCCAAAACATTGAACCGACATATCCGCAGTTGTCCGACTCCCGTCATAGATATTCGCTGTCTCCCGATATGGCGAATCCGTGCCCGAAACATCGTGATGGTCTCTACCAATCATCACCGGTCCGATCTCTCCGTTCCGAATCAGCTCATTGAATTTCAGCGCAATGTTGACACGCCCCTCTTCATCGGCATAAAGGATGCGGGCTTTGGTACCCACCACCAATTTGTTTTGCTCAGCATTTTTGATCCAATAATAATTATCCCGATGCGCAGAACTCTTGTTCGGATCAATGCAGGACATAGCAGCTTGATCAGTCTTGCGTAAATCTTCCTCCTTACCACTGAGACATACCCAGCGGAACGGACCGAAACCGCGATCGAAACAGATCGGTCCCATGATATCTTCAACATAAGATGGAAAGATAAATCCTTCTGAAGTATCCTTGCCATTTTTAGCGATCGACTTCTCCCCTGCTTCAAATACCGAAGCCATGAAGCTATTGCCGTAATCCCAGAAAAACGCGCCTTTCTCCGTCAGCTTTTTGATCGCCCTGAAATGTCGCTTCAAAGATTCATCAACTAACCGTCGAAATTTCGCAGGATCGTCTTTGAGTAATTGGCGTCCCTGCTCAAAGGTTACGCCAACTGGTGTGTATCCGCCTTCGTAGACGGCATGACAAGATGTCTGATCCGACAAAAGCTCCACTTGGATCTGATGGCGATCCAAATACTCCAATAGATCGACAATATTTCCATAATACCCAATGGAGATCGCCTTTCCAGAGGCCTTGAATTGCTGCATTAAGCGAATGACCTCTGAAAGATCATCAGAAACTCGACTCAACCACCCTTGATCCAATCGCGTCTTGATCCGGCTATAGTCGACCTCGGCAATGACACCCACGCCACCGGCGATCTCGATCGCCTTTGCTTGAGCGCCCGACATCCCGCCCAAACCAGAGGTCACGAAACATACGCCCTTTAAATCCTTATCGGCAGGGATACCCAAGTATTTCCTCCCCGCATTCAATACCGTGATATAGGTGCCATGCACGATCCCTTGGGGCCCAATATACATCCACCCTCCCGCGGTCATCTGACCGTAGTTGGAAACGCCCAATGCTGCCAACCTTTTGAATTCATCGGGATTGTCCCATGCTCCAACGATCAATCCATTTGTTGAGATAACCCGTGGAGCATTCCGATGAGAGGGAAATAAGCCGACTGGATGCCCAGAGCTCACGACCAGGGTTTGGTCTTCTCTCATGACTTCCAAATATTTTTTGACCAGACAATATTGCATCCAGTTCTGGAAGACCTGGCCGGTCTCGCCATAGGTGACCAGTTCGTAAGGATAAAGCGCCGTCTCGAAATCGAGATTGTTGTCGATCATGACCTGTAAGCCTCTTGCCTCTGGGATGCCACGATATTCATCAATTGGCTTCCCCCAAATGCGCCCCTCAGGACGAAAGCGATAGCCATAAATTCTCCCCATAGTTTTCAATTCTTCAAGAAATTCTGGAGCCAAAACTTCGTGCCATTCTTCTGGAATATACCGAAGTGCATTTTTCAAAGCGAGCACGATCTCATTGCGAGTTAGGTTTAACCCGCGATTAGGGGCGCGCCGGATGCCAGGCAAAAATTCCTTTTTTGCTGGCAATTCTCCCTCCAGCTTGATGCTCATCGCTTTGGCTATTTGATTGTTATCCATTTTATCCTCCCTGTGATTAAAAATTGTATGCATTTTGTAAGTAGAAAATCTATTCACTTGGATTTACCAGTTCGTTCTCACCGACAAGATTGCTTTTTTTGATTTGCTAGCATATCGTTGCAATGATCCGATTTTTGATCTTTTATAGAAATCCTATTAAAGTGGCTGACAAGCTTAAATGAGTTCTTGCTATCTTTCAGGCGTTGAAATAGCGCATAACGCTTTGCGACTTAAACAAGACACAATAACATTCAATTTTCAACAGAACTGGGGCCCGCTTTCAGACGCATAACTTTTTTAAAGGATTCAATTTCTATTTTGTGAGTGAAACGCATCCTTTCAATGACCTAAATGTAATTTGTCCATCCGCCAATGTCAAGCGAAAAATTCATTCCATCAATTGGCGGCATTAGAAAGCAATAATGCATTGCATCTCGGCCTGGGACTGCATTTTCCTCGCAAAAAAATAAAACTTGAAAAGCTGAAATACTCCCTAATTTTTGGAATAGATATGTGCTGGCATATTGTTTGTATAAAATACAACGGCTTTACGATTCGTAGTGCGATGGATTCCCAATTGAACCAAAATGATTAGGCGAATTTGAGAATAACTTTCATCAGATGATTAACTATGGTACCGTGCCAAATCGAAAAGCGAACATTTAAAGATTTCTCGTTTACGATCAAATTCATGGCGCTGAGGTTATGCCCATTTTTAATGATGCTATGTGTCGGTATGATAGAGACACCTGTTGAAGCAAAAACCTATTTTGTCAACATGAGTAATGGGAATGACCGAAATAGCGGTCTCTCAAAAGATTCAGCGTTTAAAACGATCACGAAAGCGGTTTCGATTTTGGTGGCTGGAGATAGTTGTCTGGTTCAAACTGGGCAATACCCTGAGCGGGTAGAGGTGCGGCAATCTGGTAGATTGAATCAACCGATCGTGATCAAAGCTGATGGTGCAGTAACCGTTCGCGGATTTAATGTGAACGGCAGTTACATTCATATTATCGGGTTTGAGATCACTAATACGATATTTGATGCCCAAAATGGGACAGGTATTTTCCTTGAGGCCAGCTTCTGTCAAATTGAGAACAACTATATCCATGATGTTCCTCGGATTGGTATCTATATTAACGCCGAGCCAGGTGACTCGCCCAACATCGCCAATAATACGGTCCGAGGCAATCGCATCTATCGGGCAGCGACAGCTGGTATCTTTGTAGCGGGGAGAAATCATCTCATCGAATCAAACGACATTAGTCGCACGATTCAATATCCACCTGGCTGGAGAAATCCACCTGGTTCGCCAGATGCCGACGGGATTCGTTTTTTTGGTGCGGGGCATATCATTCGGCGCAATTTCATTCATGACATCTGGCTTTCTGATCCGGAAAATATCGATCCCCATATCGATTGTTTTCAAACTTGGGGACCAGCCCGAGATATCATTTTTGAGCAAAATTTCGGCATCAATAGGAATGATGGCATGCAAGGCTTTATGATTTCGGATGCAAATGGAACTGTGAGCAATTTGACCATTACCAATAACGTCATCATTGCCTTCCGCATTGTCAACGCCCACAATTGCAAGGGAATTACGATCGTTCATAATACTTTTAAAAGCGAACTGAATTTCAAATCGGAAAGCGGCTATGGGATTGAGCTCCATCATACGACAAAAGCCCGGATCGAAAATAATCTGTTTTATGATATCGGTCAGCACCAATATTCATATCTTTGGAAAGATGCGGGTTCCGAATCAGGACTTCGGGTGGGATATAATGCGATTTTTATGAGCGATGGGCGGCCGCCGGCTGGCACGGCGTCGAGTCATGACATCTGGCAACTCGATCCAAAGTTGATCGATCCAAATCAATACAATTTTCGTCCTCGCCCCAGTTCTCCGTTGATCGATTCAGCTAGTGCATCGAACATCTTCTATGATTTTGATGGCATCCCGCGTCCGCAAGGATCAGGATTTGATATCGGCGCTTTTGAATATGATCCCATCGACGCACCAACGAATGTGAGAGTCCGGGGACTATAGCGAGATTTGTTCCGAGAAAATCGCTTTTAAAGAGCGCCTTCGACCTTATATTCAGATTTGGTCTGCAACGATGGAGGGGATCTGTTCTTTTTGTTTCCCTAACCTCTCTATCCTCCCTCCTGGCGAAGCGGTTTGATTTGTTTCGAGATGCTCCATTCGAATCGCGGCGGTCCAGGCCATCCAAAAAATCAATGCAGGTACTGAAGTGCCCGCATTGATGGCATCTTCCACAAAGTTTAGTAACAGACAACTCAGCAATATCGCCATAATGACCGCTCTCGCTGGAAGCGGGTTCAACTTTTGCATCTGCCATAATGGCATCATCAATAAAGCGATCCAGATGAGCGCTCCAAATACCCCCACCCCGCTCGCAACCGTTAAATAGCCATTATGAAGCGAGGTTTTTGCGCTGCCGCTCCAAAGTCGAAGGTCTGGATTATATAATTCAGACTCGGCCAATATTTTCCCAGCCGTCCCAAATCCATATCCCATCAATGGTCGCTCCATAATGAGCTCCAGACTTTCAATCCAGAAATCAGAGCGCCCTGTCAACGTGGTAATAGATTTATCTCTATTTACGGTTCTTTCAAAGGATTGCTCAATTGGAGTGGTCTCGATCAATAGCATCACAATCCCAGCGACCAGCACGGAAAGAACGATCGGCTTCATTTTCTGTTTCGTAACAAAAAACCACGTCACCACAGCGAGCATTCCTGCTAAAATTGAGCTGCGCGAGCCAGTAATTAAATGCAAACCCGCTGCAATGAGGATGAATAGCAAGACCCATAACTTGTGCCACGACTTGATCCGAGCCATATGCCACAGCGCAATTGGATAACAGATCATACAGAACGCGCCCATAGTATTGGGATGTCCCCATACCCCAGAGAAGCGACTGGGATTTTTAATCCACCATGCTGATTCCCCCAAAAATACAAGCGAAGCTGCATTGATTGCAAGAATACAGATCAATACAAAAAAGAGTGATTGAATCACTCGATTGAAGCGCTGTTGCTCATTGAGCCACTCATAAAGCCCCAATAAAAAGATGAATAAAGCGACAAACGAACTTGAACGAATCAGGGTATAGGCTGGATCGATCGAATAGCTGGTTGATAGAACCGCAACGATCAAAAATGCGCCAAGCATTTTCAGCGGGGTTGGCAGTTTTTCAGATTTAACTGCTCGATGCTGAAACCATTTGATCATACCGACCAAACCCATCAGAAAAAGCAACCCAATTCTTACATAAGACCCAGTGGTTTCGCTGGCAGTGAGTTCGCTTTCGCCTGAATTCATCGAAAACAGAGCAGCTAAGAATGGGGAAAAGGTAACGCCAATAATAGCGAGCTCAAAACGTTTAATTCCGATGGCGATAAAATAGGCCGCCGCAACCGTTACGATTCCTGCTAAAAGAAGTTGGGTGATGAAATCGATATTCATATGTTCGGAACTTGAAATGAAATTTTAGTATTTTTGGTCGCTAAATGATGATCTTCAGCTCCAACAATGAAAGCGATGGATGTGAACACCTCGCGATAAACAGTTCCTTCGAAGCTTTAGATTTATTAGCCTACAAGCCGACGCCAATATTTTCCAGCAAATGTATTGAAAATAAACCTGAGTTCCCGCTGATTAAAGAAATGGCTCCAATAGAGAAACATTGCCACTCCGCTTGCCAGCACGAGATTAGTCGTATAAAAGATCAAGAAATTTTTTTCATAAACGAAGGAGACAGAGAGTAAAAACAACGCCAAGGATAAAAGGGCGACAAACACCTTCCGCCATTCCAGTGGAAGCGGAAAAGCACCCAATCCAATACTCAGCAAGCCGATGCCGATAAGCAAATTTGAAATATTTAAAGAAAGGACAGCGCCATACCAGCTCATCGATGGAATTAAGCGATAGTTTAAGACGAAGCTCACAGCCACGCACAACAGGATGACCGCGGCAGTGATGTAGGTTTTTTTGACAATATTAAGCAGAGATTCCCCGAAATGAGCGATTCCGATAACCACATGCATGGGGAGCAAACAGATAATCAGCAGATAGGCTGGCGCGTATTGGGCTGGAGCGATCCAAGGAAAGATCAGATAGATCCCTAACAATAATACAAGCGCTAAAAAGGCCGATGCCAAGATAAAATATGTAAAGATTTTGGACATGGATTGCTTGATGGTTGGCTGGTCCATATTAGCGAAAACGTATGGCTGAAATGCCAACTGAAACGGAGTCACGAGAATGATGCTGAAAATTTGTGCCAATTTTTGGCCGAGTGAAAAAATAGCAACCGCTTGCAGATCGGAATAGAAACTCAAAAGGTAAAGAGTGGCCGCCAGCATGAAGGATTGCGCGGTCTGCGGAGCAACCAGGGGGACTCCGAATTTCAGCAACCGCCACATCATTCTGAGCGACACCCATGGGTCATGTTTCATAACAAGGTCAAAAACGACTACGTAGAATGGGATCCCATAAGCGATCATTTGGGCGATCAGGACTCCTTTCAGTCCCCAATGAAACACCATTAAGAAGATAACCGTGCTTAAAAGCATCAACGCTGCTGCGGCGCTATTGGCATACATGAATTTCATGGCCTGATTCCTAGCCCTGAAGAGCGAAATGACATGAATGAACAGCGATTGAGCAAAGGCGCCAAAGCAATTCAGCAAAATCAAGCTAAAAACGTTCTGGCAATGCAAAGCGCGCTGAAACAGCGGCATCAGCCAGGTGGTAGTTAACCCTGTTACCAATATCCCACCAATCACGTTGATCATCAGAGATGATCCGAGTAATCCAGCCATCTTGTGACTGCCCTCAAATTCGGCAGTAAATCGAACCAGGCTGATTCGCATTCCCAGATTCATCAAGATGATCATGAATTGATTGCTGATCAAAAGAGTTGCTAACATCCCATACTCATCCATGGTTAGCCAATGGGTATATATTGGAATAAGCAGAAATGCCGCACCATGGGAGAAAACGGTTCCGAAAGCATAGATGAGAGTATTTCGACCGAACAGTTTAAGACTCATGTTAATTTAACCGAACGATTCAATGATGCAATTGGCCAAAACGATTGTTCGACAGCCCTACCATTACCGAAAATTTGGTTGAGGCACTTCAAATAAGTTGTTCGTGCATAGAAAGGATGAAAAATATCAAAAGCCCGAAGGGCATGCAATCGTCGGATCTCGGTCCGATAGAATTCATTGCGATCCATGATATTGAGCAATCCTTCTCGGATCGATGGAATCGAGTGCGGATCGACAGCAACACCAACGCCTTCAAACAATCCATCAAAACCAGTGCCCTTTGAATATAAAATCGGTGTGCCGTTCAGCAACGCCTCAGCATACACATAGCCAAACGTTTCGCTGAAACTTGGTAACACAAACGCGGTACAATTCGCAAAATAATCATCCATCTTCGAATTGTCCACAGCTCCCAGAAACCGTACTTGAGAACCGATGCCGAGCTGCTCTGCCCATCGTCGAACATGAGACAAATATTCGCCATCCCCAAGAACTTGAAGTTCTATATCTGGGCGATCTATTTCGGCCAGGGCCCGAAACAAATTTTTGAGATTTTTTCGTAGGACTGTCTTTTTATTCAACCGGAGCGCGGTCATAAGTACACCGTTCTTTGGATGCTGGCCGCGCAATTCGATGGAACGGGGTACAATATTGGGCAAAAATACCAGTTTTGGCTCCACCTGTTGTTTGAAGAAAGCTTCCCCCAAAAGTTTATTGATTGCTTCGATCATATAAGGGACAATGTAAATAATTTTTGTGCTGCTCTGCAAAATCCGTCTGGCAAGAGGCCGTAAGTCGGGTCGCGCTTTCAATAATAGGATATCAGTCTGACGGATCGAAACCATGAGAGCACAGCTATATCGCTGTGCTAATAAATAACCGATATATCCCTCAAACGATACCTTATGGGCATGGATCAAATCAACTTGGTTTAATTCAACCAAGCCCATGCGCTCAGCTTGCAATACCTTTTCATAAGCACGTCTTAATGTGGCCTTAAAAAATAGCCCGAAAGGCAATCCAAATGATTGAATGGAAACATCGCCCGGCCCTATTGAGGCGATTCGCTCACGCTTCATACTGGCAACTCGATCTAAACTGATCACATGGCATTGAGCAATGTGGCGTGTTTCATCGATCAGTGCGCGCACCGCTATGGTCTTATTGTCCTCGGGGCTAACGGTGTAGTCGTATGAAAGATGGAGAATTTTGAGCATACGTTCATTTACAATTCTGCCTGACGCAATCCGATCAGAAAAGCGTTCCGGCGGAGGCAATAACCGACCCAACCGAATTACCAGATGCAGTTCTTTTTGTTAACCTAGAATTGCGCCTCCGTTATCATTCCTGATTATCGGTCGTAATGACTCTTTTGTGGCGCTTTTCAAATCGCTGTTTGCTGTTCTGGTTAAATTGATCGATCAATTCGAAGTAGCGCTGCTTTTCGACCTCCCAGCTAAATCGTTTGGCGATGTTGCTAGAATTTTCGACAAAATACCGCCTTTTGTTATGATCCTGATATAAATCCAATACCGCAGCAACAATCGTTTCGCTGCGGTCTGGATCAACATAGATCACGTCGGAATCTCTGAAATAGTAATTATGACAAGCTGTTCGCACCGTAATGACTGGCTTCCCCATCACTAATGCTTCGAGCGTTTTGGTGGACATGACGATATCACTAAAATCATTTTTGGGCGGCAGCCAAATCACAGCATCCGCGCGCAGAATTTCGGTTGGCATTTTGCTGAGGGGGACTGGCGGTTCAAATTTCACCCAGGAAAAGAGCTGCGAATCGGCCACCGTCTGCTTGAGTTCATCAATGTATTCTCCATTACCAATGATCCGAAATTGAATGGTTGGAATTTTATCTTTGATCATCGGCAATGCCGCGATGACAGTCCCTAATCCATTCCGCTTCGAAATTGTGCCCGCAAATAAGAGCACGAATTCCGATCGGCTCGAATCTTGGCTCAGCGTCTGTGTGGGACCCATAAATAAGCGAGGATCGGGCAAATTCATGATAACCGAAATCCTGTCCCGATGGGCGCCCCGCTGAATCAGTTTTGATCGAATAAACTCGGTGGTTGTAATGATCTGATCCGCAAACTTCAAACTCAGCCTTTCTTGGAATTGGATCAACTTGATGAGCCAGGTCCTATTCGGATATAGAATTGAAAACAGCTCGGGCATCGGATCATGAACGTCGATAATCACTTTTGCACCGAGAAGCTTTGGGATCATCGCCGCAAATATCAGAAAATCCGGCATATTGTGGACATAACAAATTTGATAGTTTCGTCTGATATGTAGAAGACCTGCCAACCCAAAACTCATGACGAAAAACGCCAGGTACTCAAAGAAGTAGCGCAGCACTTTTCCTCGGCGCTTTTTGATGGGAATCTGATAAATTCGCACTCCATGAAGACAATCAATTCGCCGATGGCTATTATGACATAATGCTATCACATCCACCTGATAGCCGTGATCCATTAATGCCTCTGCCTCGCGCTGAACGCGCGGATCCTTATCATAAAAAGATTGGGAGATCATCAAAATTCGAGAATTCATATGTCACATTCTTACGTGAATTCAAAATGACATCGGCCATCAAAGCGATTTCGAAAGATCAGCTCCCACAAGCTGTAGGCACACAGCGCTTTGAAGGCCGAGCAGGGATCAATTTCAAAACAATGGTTACGATTGAAAATCCTAGTTAATTGAACTGCAAGCGGCGTTTCCTCTTTTTATGATCATCGTAGTAATAATAGTCGTAGCGATAATATTTTTCCCAGCGAGTGGCGAAGTTTACCACCAGCCCCAGGATCTCGCCTTGTTCCCGCTGCAATAACTCTTTCGCCCGCCTGATCTCTTTCTCAGAATCAAAGCCAGCTCGCACCACCAACACGGAAGCGTCAATAAATTCCTTTAACACGCCAGCATCGCTGACTGCATTGATCGGCGGCGTATCGATCAGAATGATATCGTACTGCTTCTTCAACACCTCCAATGCCATGCTCATGACTGGACTGGCCAACAGTTCCGATGGATTAGAAGTGGGGCTGCCGCTGGTCAGCAGATCCAGATTGGGAAATTTTGTTGCAATAATTCGGTTCTTGAAAACTGAAACCCTTTCCTCCCAGTCACCCTCGCTATTTAAATCGGTTTTTTCATCAACAATCGCCGTTTTTGACACCGAAGGAATTTTCATTAATGCATTCAAACAATCGATCAACCCGGGTTTGCGCCTTTTTTGAAATAGAAGGTGCAACATCGGCTTGCGCAAATCTGCCTCAATCAACAGTGTTTTCATCCCAAGTTGCGAGATCACGATCCCCAAATTTGCTGTGATCAGCGATTTTCCTTCATTGGGGTTTGGACTGGTGATCAACACGGTTTTTGGTGAAGTAGCTGAAGCATTGAGCAAACGGGTCCGAAGTGTTCGAAATGCCTCTGCCTCAGGAGAGGAAGATCGACTTGCTGCAACAAGTTGCTTGTCGTAATGAGAGCTTGCCTTTCCGTTTATCGACCGAAGAATTTTTCGCGCCAACCAACCCCGATCGAATGAAATCACTGGAATGGTTGCCAGCAGATTCAACTCTGTGATTCGCTCGATATCTTCTACGGCTTTGACTCTGCGGTCCAGATATTCGAGGGACAGAGCTAGCCCGCATCCAAGCATCAATCCGAATACGATCGAAAGCACCAGATTGAGCAGCTTATGAGGCCGGGATGGGCGATCTGGAACTTTTGCTGGG
Organism: candidate division KSB1 bacterium; assembly: GCA_034506395.1. Classification (NCBI taxonomy): domain Bacteria; kingdom Pseudomonadati; species Candidatus Zhuqueibacterota bacterium. Next base: position 232,319 of record JAPDPQ010000004.1, read on the forward strand.
TCGATGACTCGGATATTGCCGACCCGTTCAGCTTCAGTGATCTTGGTCTCTTCCTTCTTTTCCAGCAGCATCTTATAGATCTTTTCATTCACTTCTTTATCTCGCATCAATTGCGCAAGCCTCAGCTCCTTATGGGGCAGTTGTTGCAGACGCTGCTGATAGCTGTCGATTACGCGCTTCAACGCCATTTGCTGGGCTTGATAAGTCTGAATCTCGATCTCAATATCGATCGATTCCGACATGAATTTTTGAATCTGAGAAATGGGGTCTACCACGCTTTCGCCCGTGGCAATTTTGGTGCTCTCTTCTTTGAGATTCTTCTTGACCTCCGCAATTTGCTCCCGAAGTTTTGCCAACTTGGGATGATCCTCTGCATAATCCTGGAGCTTTAAAGTGGTATATTGGACCTCCAAATCGACCAATTGTTGTTTCAACTTTTGCGCCCAAGGACTGCTTGTCTCCGTGAGTGCAGGCCCAAGCGCCTCGCGCTCCTTGTCTAATTTCTCTTTGATAAAAGCCAATCGTTTTCGGGCTGCATCTAAATTTGCCGTGGTCTTGTTATAAATATTTTCTGCCTCGGTAATGCGACGGTAAATTTCTTCGGCCTCCTTATCGATGGAAGTGACCTCATTTTGCTCGCGGAAAGTCTTCAGCGCCAACTCCGCTTCATCGAGCTGCTTCTTAAAGGTCTCCAATTGCGCCTCAATAATGCTGCGGACATTTCCTGTTTCTTTGATCTTAGCCCCAAGATTTCGCTCTTGTAGCACTTCCACCAGTTTATTGGCAATCAATGCAACCGCTTCAGGCGTATACGCCTCAACATGAATCTCTATCACCTCAGAGTACGGCACGGCCTTCGCTTCAATGCTCTTCTGAATTCGTTCAGCGATATACTGCTCCTTGCTAAAATTTGGCCCGGGATTTTTGGGGATAGGAAACGAGTTGATGACTTCAACTGGTAGGTTCTGGACCACAGCCTCAGCAACCGAGCGGCTCTTAATCTCTTCAATTTGATTTTTAATAAAGCTTTTATTTGATAGCAATCGGTATGGATCACTTGGATCAGCAACGCTGCGATGTTCCTCGAAGATGATTTTGGTATCCGCACGGTAAATTGGTGCTAACACCTGATTGAGAATCATCACAGGTATCACTACAATCATTAGACATCCAACAACCACCCATTTCCTTTGCACTATAATTTGCAAATATTTTGAAAAATCGAATTGTTGATTTTCAATTGCACTCATAGGGGCTCCTTCTCCCATCTTCTTCATAAAGCTCTGAGCACTGAACCCATTCAAATTGCTGGAAACTGTTTCGCCACTAAACCATGATCCCATGAAATTTTGCCTGCGCGCAAAATCTGTATTTATGGCGAATCATCAAAAAAAAGATGAAAACTTGCGACGGACCATCATGGCTGTATCAATGCTACTATCCGTATGTATCGCTACTTGACAATAAACCAGTTTCTTGTTAGCTATTTTTGCGGTTGGCTGGGAGTAGCAATTTTTTTTATTGAATACCTTCAGTGCCAATCAAAAGCGTAAAATTTTTGTTCTTCAGCTTGGGAATGTTCACGATTGGAATTGGACAGGGTCATAAAATGAATTTACGACTCCATCTCTGTTTCTGGTATGAAAATTGTCTTTGGCTACCTTCTCCATTCTCACGATCAAGGGTTTAGTGGATTTTATAGAGAGTTTTGTCCATATTTAGGTCTCAAATTGATACAAAGAACACCAATGTAATACATATTTGACTGATATACCGTCATTGATTGAATCATTCGGATCAGTTTTTATGAATCTACTGAGTGGAAAAATTATTTTGGCTCCTCGGCCAGATGGAGCGATCGAGCTAACTCAGCAACGCTTCATGACCAATCAGGTCGATCTGCATGTCGAACGCATTGCAATATTCAATTTTCAAAATCGGAATATTTGCTATGACTCAATGAGCCAAATCGCTTGTGGGATGATCGGTTATGTTTCAAATCTGGGTGAGATAAAATCACAATATGGTTTTGAAAATTCCAGCGATGTTGAAGTGCTCAGTCGGCTCTATTGTTTGCTTAAAACCGATTTTGCAGCCCAACTGGACGGTGTGTACACGATCTTTATTTTCGATGGAGCAGCCAAGCAGATCTTTCTTTTTCAAGACCGCTATGGCTCGCAATTGCCGCTCTATTACGTTCAACATGGCAATGAACTTTTCTTCAGCAGTTCTCTCAAAGCGCTTCTCAGCATCGCGCCGATAAAACGCGAATTGAATATCGATGCGATCTATAATTTTCTTTATCACAAAAAAACCATAGCCGCTGAATTTACATTGATCAAAAGGGTTAATAAACTGCTCCCCAACCAAATGATCGCAATTGATCTGCAATCGTGTTCTGTGATGATTCGACCGATCAAACGGCGCGACGAAAAAATCTCCCGCTCGGTGGCAAAATCGGAATTGATCCGTTCCATCACTTCAAATTTAGAGCGACTTTATTCCCACCTATCCGATCGGAGAATAGCACTGACTCTCAGCGGCGGATATGATACCAATTTGCTGCTCTCCTATTTGCGAAAACTAAGCACAGCATCATTTACTGCAATTACTATTGGGGGGATCACTCGCAACGAGATCGACCAAGCAAAACAGATTGTGCGTCACTATCAGCCCCTTCATCATATCACTCGAGTGATTCCCGAAAGCCTAATCGATGCTTTGCCAGATATCGTCTGGAGGACCGAAGGGGCGGTTTTCAATGAAGGGCTGTTTCTCCAATATGCCTTGGCCAATATTTTAGCAGAAGAGGGACATCAGTTTATCTTTCTTGGGGATTGTGCGGATCAACAATTGGATCATTATCGCAATAGTTGGCATCAGCGATTACTGCGAGACCTGAAGCGGACCATCAAGAGCTCTTGGTGTGGACTTGCATTGTATCGTTTGACTAAACAGCAAGAACCTATCTCCCCTAAAACCGCTGCGTTCCAAGCGAAATTTCGACGCTTTTCAATGAACCTTTATCCATTTGGTGACCTCGATTTCGAGTTCATTTTGAGAAAAGGCGGCCTGATGCTCAATAGCGTCGGGATTCAAGGCATTTATCCTTACCTAAATGAGACAACCCGAGCCATGTCCAAAGCTCTTGGTCGACTCAACTTCAGAAAAAGATATTATAAAAACCAGGTCAAGGCGAGCTTGGACCGCAATGTCGCTGGCTATATTCAAAAAGGAGATGGCCGAACCGATATAGAATATTTGATAACGGCACGCCAATCGTTGATGAGTGAGTTGCTCCGTACCGAGTTCATCCGCGGCATCCTCACCAAAGACCAGATCGACGTGCTGATGAACCATTCCAACTATTACCCAGCAATCATGCTTCATCTGATGTACATCTATCTCTTCCATCAAATATTCATCACTGGAAGATTCGATGCTCAGTTCAATCAACCAGGGTTGAGTATTATTCTACCAACGTTCTTTGATGGACAAAAATCATAGACCTGGCGATTGGTTCTTTCGATACAAAACCAGATTATTCCAATAATTTTGCGCTCTCTAGAACCGACAATTGAGAATTGCAATAGCAACATTGTCGAGGGTATTAAAATGGGAGGTAGTGAGTATAACTTTTACTTCCTCTCGAATTTCAACAAAATCAGAACATCTATGTGGGGAAAAAAAACTAGAATTTTCCGCATTATCGAGGAAATGTTCCTATTTATCAGATAAAAAAAGTGCTATATTGCATCGCAGTTTTATTTCTCCGCAAAAAACTAATAGCATATGGGTGAAAAACCGTACTGGAAGCTAGTTTGAATCATTTTATAAAAATGATTGAAAATTGTTTAGCTTTCGAATTGATTGATAACTTTATGACAGAATACTGGGAAGCCTGACAGTCATTGGGCTGCACCACTTCCTGAAAAGCGATGACATAACATTAGGGACTGAATGATGAAGCCGATTAATATTGCCGTCATTGGATGCGGCTACTGGGGACCCAACTTGATCCGCAATTTCAATGCAAACCCACATTGCAATATGAAAGTTTGTTGTGATTTGAATATCGAGCGGTTGAAACGAATGAAACTGCTTTATAATGAAATTGAGACCGTCACTGATTATCATCAGATTCTTGAGTCCAAGGACATTGATGCAGTAGCGATTGCTACGCCGGTTCGGACGCATGCTGAAATTGCCCGACAATGTCTCTCGGCCAACAAACATGTCTTGGTGGAAAAGCCAATCACTGCGTCAGTCAATGAATGCATGGAACTCATCTCCTTGGCCAAAGCGCATGATCGGATTTTAATGGTTGGTCATACTTTTGAATTTACCGCGTCAGTGAATAAGATTCTTGAAATCATTCAGAGCGGAGAATTGGGAGATATTTTGTATATTGCCAGTGAGCGTCTTAATTTGGGATTATTTCAAGACGACATTAATGTGGTGTGGGATCTGGCGCCGCACGATATTTCGATCATCCTGTATTTGCTCAAGCGGTTGCCGATTTCAGTGAATGCTCAGGGAAAGGCACATTACAAAAAAAATATAGAGGACGTTGCCTGGGTATCACTTAATTTCGGAGAGGATTTGATCGCGTTCTTGCATAATAGCTGGCTTGATCCATATAAAATTCGAAAAATGACCATTGTGGGCAGCAAAAAGATGCTGGTCTATAACGATATTGAGCCCAACGAGAAAATCAAGATTTTCGATAAAGGGATCAAGGCGCCAGCTTACTATGATACCTTTGCGGAATTTCATTTTACGTATCGATATGGCGATATTTACAGTCCCAGAGTCGAGGAGTATGAACCTTTGGCGCGGGAATGTCAACATTTTATTGAGTGCATTCAAAACAATCAACAGCCGATTACTGATGGCTATGATGGATTAAAAGTGGTGGCAATTTTAGAGGCGGCCAGCGAATCCATGAAAAATTCCGGTAAATCCGTTCCGATTCAATTGCCATCGATGAATTAGCCTTGAGAGGCTATCATATCGAACAAGCGGATTTTTATTGATAAGATGCGCCGTATGGTTCAAATCTGAGAGCAAATCTAGCGGTTATTTTATAAATGAGGATGATTTAAGCAAGGATCAAATCGAAAGGAAATCCGATGAGACGAGCGTTATTCATTATCGGGCTCGGGGGAATTGTTGTTTTATCTTTCATTGGTAATGTTGTCTCCCAGGAATCAGCGGAACAACGCATCCAGGTCACCAAAGAAGCTTATCTAATTGGTGAGGAAAAGAACTTAGAAATCATCGTTCACGTCTGGGGCGAAGTTCGGCAGCCGGGCGAAAAGCGCGTCCCAGACGGCATCACCATACTGGAATTGATCTCTAAGGCGGGCGGTCCCACAGAATTTTCGGACCTTTCCCATGTGATGCTCTTTAGCAAGGCCAGTCCTGCATTGACAGACGCGGAGAAGTCGAAATTAAGTTCCGAGGAAGATCGATTCATTTTAAAAGATCTTGAAAAGCTCCATGCGACGGGTCGCGCAGAGATCAACATCAATCAATATTTGAAAAATGGCAAAGCCCAGTATTTGCCACGGCTTCTGCCAGGCGATGTGGTTCAGGTGAAACGCAATGTTTGGCACAAATGGCAAACATTTATTCGAGTTGTCTCTCAGGTCGCTATCGTCGCCCAAGTGTGGTATTGGTATAGTCGGATTGATTGATTTTTAATATAATTTCAGGTACAATTCTCAAATTAACCCCCTAACAATATCAGGATGTCAGCTATGGCACGAACAGATAAGAAAACATCGGACTTCTACGAGATACTTTCGGTATTTCGTAAGCGGATTTGGCTGTTAGGTTTTTTTATCCTCGGTGTTTTAGCGGCAATTGAGGTCTACAATGAAACAGTTTCGCCGTTGTACAAGACCGAATTATCGCTTATTTATGAGGATTTAATCAAGCCGATTCCAGACACTGAGTTTTTCCAAACCAATCAACGAAGAGAGACCATATTATCGAACCAAGTGGAAGAGCTTCGAAGCCGCAAATTTTTCTCTGAGGTGGTAAGAGCCCTGCCCAGCGAAATTGTTCATCGGTTCCCAACTCCAGCTTATCTGACTGCAGAAAGTCAGATCCGCGAATTTCTGGCAGCGACAATCCGCGGGAACACTGAAATTTCGATGCCCGATAATCATTCTAATGTAATTCGCATTGCCTATATTAATCCCGATCCAGAGTTGACCCTGCAAGTCGCTCAAACCATCGCAGATGTCGCGACCCATCGGACGATCGAGCATCGGAAACAAAATATCAGTAGTACGCGACAATTGATTGAAGCGCAATTGGTGGTTTACAAGGCAAAGTTGGATTCGGCAGAACAGCAATTGCGTGATTTCAAAGAGCACCAAAAAATCAGTTCGCTCAATCAAGAGACCAATGAGTTGTTGCGCCAGATCACAGAGGCAGAGGTACTACTCACGGCGGCGCAGTCTCAGAAGCACGCGACAGAACAACGATTAAGCTATATTCGGCAAAAGATTGAATCGGAGCAGAGCCAGCTTTTGCCGAATGTGACCGAAACCATCATCCCACGGCTGCAGAAACTCAACAATCGCTTGGTAGAACTGGAATTGCAACGCACCGAGCTCTTGATGAAAGGATACTCCAATCAACATCCAAAATTGTTAAATCTGGCTGATGAAATCCAACAAACGCGGGATAATCTTTCAAACGAAACGCAGGAACTGATCGCCAAGGGTAATTTTGTTGATCCGTTATCCCAACTGAAGGATTTTCTGCGTGAAGCGATCACATTGGAGGCGGACCTGAAAGCCTATGAAGCCCAGGAGCGAACCTTGCGCAGCATTCTGGCGGAGTACGACCGCAAGATTCAGATGCTGCCAGACCTAGAATTGCAACTTGCGAAGTTGATCCGAGACGTAGAGACCAACGCCAAAATTTACACGATGCTGATGGAAGAAAATGAGCGGACACGAATCGTTGAGGCGCAGAATACGGGCAATATTCGCGTCATCGATCCGCCAGTATTCCCAACTAGCCCGATTCGGCCACGTAAGAGCCTCAATTTGCTAATCGGTCTCTTGTTCGGCACCATTATCGGCAGCATCATGGTCTTTGTATTCGAGTCATTGGACACGAGCATCAAAACATCTGCTGATATTAAGCGCTTCACGGATATTTCGGTGATCGGAAATATCCCGAAGATCAGAACAAGTGTGAATGGCCATTACAGTATTTTCGATCCGACCCGCAAACCGAAGCCGCAGGAGCTGAACCAACTCATTACCATTTATGATACTCAATCTCATGCATCCGAGGCTTTTCGGATGTTGCGAACCAATTTGCAATTCTCTTCAGCGGACTTTCGCTCCAATGCATTTGTGGTTACCAGCCCCCAGCCGGGCGAAGGGAAATCAACAACAGCTATTAACCTGGCTGTCTCAACCGCCCAGTTGGGCTACGATACGCTGTTGATCGATGCCGATCTCCGGCGACCGACGCTGCATAACACATTTCAATTGGAACGAACGCCTGGGTTAGTGGACATCCTTCAATCAACAGCCTTTCAGACGTTGTTGGCGGAATACCAGGAAGCTCAGAGAAAGCATTTATGGGAAGATTTTTTGAAACCTCAAAATTCTTCAAATTCGGATTCCGCAATAGAAGAGCCATACAGCTATTTATTAAAGCAACACAAGTTCGATTTCCAGAGTTTAGCAAATCTCTATGCTGAAATAGACAGAAGCATTAACGTTTTATCAAATATCGCTCATCTGTCGCTGCTCACTGCTGGGTCAGCGGTGAAAAATTGCTCTGAAGTTTTGGGTTCGAAATTAATGCGAACCTTTATCACTCTGGTGAAAAAGAAATATGACGTTGTTGTTATCGATTCAGCGCCATTGTTAGTAGTTACTGACACTTCGATACTTTGCTCGTTGGCGGACGGGGTGATCCTTGTTTGTGAAGCAGGAAAAACCAGCCAACGAACCATCAACCGCGCAATCGAGCAATTGCAAAACGCTGGTATTAAGATCTGGGGTATTGTGCTGAATCAATCCGCTGAAGAACCGGTGCCGCGGTCTTATCGGCGGTATTACGATGCAACTGCATAACCAATCAGTTTTAACTCAGGGGGAAGTTTTGAAACGTAACCGCATCCAGAAGGAAAATTGGCATCAACTTTTGCAAAAATTAGCGCGGCAAAAGATACAGGCGAACCTGCTGAAACAAAAAAATGGCAGAGCTCAGCTTGAAGCGCTTAATAATGGTTATTTCCATTCATTAGAATATTTCCGGCAGCGTTATCTAATCGAAAAACGCCGAGCCGAACGAAAAGCATACGATTTCTCTTTGATCGTTATTGAGCTGCCCGATGCCGATCGACAACCGCGATCGTCTGAGGCCTTAGATCAGCCCAGTGAGCTATCTGCAATCTTATTAGCAACGCTCAAAACGATTCTTCGCACCACCGATGTCGTAGCCAGATCGGGCGCAACCCTGTTGTTCGTGCTCTTGCCCGATACCAATGCTGAAGGGGCGGCGACGGTAATGCAGCGAATGAATCAGGAGCTTAGCCATTCGTTTGAATTGAACAATGGGAATCCTCGGAAGCTGCCAAAGATCAAATGCTATTCTTATCCAGAGGAGAGCCATCTGATTGAATCGCTCATCGATTCCGATCTTGTGGCAACTGGCGAATCGACCAGGCACATCGAACGGGTGATACGGAAGGCATCGGCCAATTACTATCGAATGATGTCCGATGAGAATCTTGGCCATGGTTCTGCTTTAATCAGCGCTGGTAGCGCCATTGCTGCTCTTCCCAATCCGTTTTTGGTACTCAGCGAAGCCTTTTATGACTGGTCAGATGTATGGCAAAAAATAGCCAAACGCGCTATTGATATTGTTTTTTCCATTTGCGCCTTGATCTTTTTCGCCCCAGTCATGTTAATCATCGCGCTGATCATCAAGCTCACTTCTCCTGGGCCAGTTTTTTTCAAGCAGGAGCGGATTGGTTATCTGGGCAAAAAATTCGTAATGTATAAATTCCGGACCATGCATCAAAGCCAGGACGATCAGATCCATAAGAATTATATCAAGGACTTCATTCATAATTGCAGCTCAAGTCAGCCAGGTTGCGAAGATGAACAACCGATTTTCAAAATTAAAAATGATCCCCGGGTGACGCGGATTGGAAAATTTTTGCGGCGCACCAGCTTAGATGAACTGGGACAATTCATCAATGTGTTGAAAGGCGACATGAGCTTAGTGGGACCGCGACCGCCAATCCCGTATGAAGTGGAATTATACGATTTGTGGCATCGGCGCCGCTTTTTGAGCGTCAAACCTGGCATTACTGGGCTATGGCAAATCTACGGTCGCAGTACGACGGCCTTCAACGAAATGATCCGATTGGACCTCGCATATGCTCAAAATTGGTCGCTAAAATTGGATATTAAAATCCTACTAAAAACGATTGGTGCGGTGCTCTCAATGAAAGGCGCTTATTAACGATTATAGTTTAACAATAGCATTGCCGATTGCCATACCGATCCTTACTTCGTTACCGATCCCACTCTCGACTGTAGGGTGTAATTTGTGCCGATTGGAAACGAAGCAAGAAACTCATTTCTTCAGCAAGAGATGATCAAAAATACAACCGAGAACAGCACAGCTTTTGAAAAAGGAATAATTTCAAATTGCTGCATCGCTGTTCTAAATAAAGGGGACATTTGAGGCTGGCGTCTCCTTTTTTTCATTTCTTCGCTGCGGAATGAAATATGGCACTTCTCTGGGTTGCATTGACTAATAAAATTGTATTCAAATTCTGACCAACTCAAATGAGCTGTGAATTCATTTACCAAAACAAGATTCTTCTTTCTTTGTCACTATAAGAGATTATTAGAAAAGTCCAAAGAGAGATAATTAATTCCGTGGTCTTCATAGAATAAATCGGGAATTTAGGATAGATGAAAATTTGGGTGGATTTAGAGAATACTCCTCATGTGCTGATCTTGAAGCCGATTATCGAAGAATTGCAGCGTCGCAATCATGATGTGCTCATTACAGCGCGGGACTGCTCCCAAACTCTCGAATTGGCAAATTATTTTAAAATGAATGCGAAACGGATCAGTCATCACCATGGCAAAAAGACAGTATACAAAGTATTGGGCCATTGCAGCCGCATCGTGAGATTGATGTTATATGGTCGAAATAAAGGGATTTCTGTCGCGCTGTCGCATGGATCGCGCAGCCAGATCATCGCTGCCGGTCTACTTCGAATTCCCACATTTGTGATGTGGGATTATGAATATGCCAGTTTATCCGTCATTCATCGATTTATCGATCGGTTGGCAATACCAGAGATCCTTTCCGCAGAGGCGTTTAGAGATCGAATCCCAGCATCGAAAATCCTCAAATATCCTGGGATCAAAGAACATATTTATGTGGCAAATTTAATGAACAACGGCACTGCTTGTCCAGAGCTGCAGTTAGATCCAGAGCGCGTCATTATCACCATTCGCCCCCCGGCGACAGAAGCCCATTATTACCATCCTGACGATGGCAGCGATTCGCTATTTTATCATGCGATCCGATATCTATCCCAATTCGACAATACGATAATTGTAGTTCTGGCACGAACAAAAGCGCAACAAAAGGAGATTCTTCAAGCCATCCAGCGCGATGGAGGGAATAACAAAATTATTTTCCCCACGAAAGCACAAAATGGGATTCAGCTCATCTGGAACTCCGACATCGTCATTAGTGGTGGAGGCACCATGAATCGGGAGGCTGCTGTGTTGAATGTTCCGGTGTACTCCATCTTTCAAGGAAAAATTGGCGCGATCGATCGCTACCTGCATCAAACTGGCAAATTGAAGATCATCCAATCCGTTCAAGACCTGAAGTCAATCCAGCCTGTGAAACGAGTTCGTCCCGAGCGACCGCAGCTCGATGACAATCAGCGGTTGGTCAATTTCATCGTGGAAAAGGTATTAGAAACTGGGAAGTCAGGAAAATGAATGTCATATTCCTGCGGGTGGGGATTTTTTCACATGTGAACCAAAAGCTCTATGAGGCGCTAAGTCGGGTTCATCATGTCGTGGCAAACATCGATACTGGCAAGATTATCAAAAGAAAGTCACTGCGTTTTTCAGCCTGGCATAATTTGCTCTATACGATCATCAAATCGAGGCGCTATTGGCGACAAACCCATAGCAAAAATTGCTACGCATTTTCTAAAATGACCGAATACTGCAATGCAGTGATTCGCTCGAGAACCGACTACGATATTATTTTTCAGACCCAATGCAAATTTAGCATCACTGAAAACCCTTACTCCCGGCCCTATTTCATTTACACCGATTTGACCCAAAAATTGTGCGATCAATTCTGGCCCGGGTGGGCTTTATTTGGCTCAGCTGCAGAAGTGCGCCATTGGTACCAACTGGAATCAGCAGCATACCATCGGGCCGACATCATCTTTACATTCAGTGATCGGCTGAAACAATCATTCGTGGAAGATTATCATATTAGCCCTGATAAGGTTATCGTTGTGGGTACGGGGATCAACGCTGATATCATTGAAGAGATCGGCTTCAGCGAAAAACAAACACAGCGTTTCACCATGGTATTTGTTTCGAGCGAATTTGAACGTCAGGGTGGACCGCTGGCGCTAAAGGCTTACGAGCTTGCTAAACGTCAAGTGCCCGGAATTGAACTCATCATCATCGGCCGCCATCCGCGGAAAATACCGACTGATGTTACCGTATATGACTATTCAAGTCTTGCAACAATCGACCAAGTTCTCCGAAGGGCCCATATCTATCTTATGCCAGGTAAATTGGGGGGCATTCAATCTGTGCTTCAGGCAATGTATCAGAAATGTGTTTGCATCGCGAGCCGCTCGAACCTCTTGCTCTCAGATCTGATTTTGGACAATGAAACTGGCATCCTGATTAGGACGGAGGAACCATCAGAACTTGCCCAGCGGATTATTGAACTATACCATAACCCATCCTGGTGCGCTACGATTGCAGAACGGGCGCATCGCATGGTCCAAAACAATTTTACCTGGGACAAGATCGTTGCTCGCATGTCTCAATATTTTGCCATTTAAGCGGAACAGAGTTATGCAAGATTTTCATCAGAAAATTAGGGTCAATGCCGTCTATCTTTTGCTTCAGAAATTGACCGCACCCGCGATAAATCTACTGCTCACGATCTATATTGTCAATAAATTGAGCATCGCTGATTATGGGATCTATAACATCATCTATGCGGTAATTGGGTATTTGTCCCTCTATTCCTCTCTGGGAATCTTAAACGTGCTGCAACGATATATTCCTGAATTCAATGCTCAACGAAATTATAGTGGTGTGAAGAAGCTGTTTGTCTCAGCGCTAGTTTTTCGCTTTATATTGACAATCATTTTTTTGGCGTTGCTCATATGGTTTGCGAGACCAGTCGGAAAATTCTTCAAGGTGGACAATTTAAACATCTACCTTGAGCTATTTGGTTTAGGGATCTTTTTATTCCTGGAGATCCAAATCGTTGAACTCACGTTGGGCGCGCTACTACAGAATCGCGCCATCATGTTCAGTTATTTCATTGCGATCATCTTTCGCGCCAGTCTTGTATATTGGTTTTTATCGCACGGACACGGGCTTATTGGGCTGCTAAGGGCTGAAACCATTTACTATGCAGCGCTTTTAATCACCCAATTGACATTTTATTTTTATGATTTTGCCGCCAAAAATCACTCGGAGAAGCAGAAATTGCCCTTGAAGCGATTATTGCGGTACAGCGGTTTGAGCTATTTGGATGAGCTCGGTTGGACTGTGTTGGATGTTAAGACAGATTATTTCGTCATCTCTAATTTTCTGGGTCCGACCATGGTTGGCCTTTATGCATTTGCCAATCAGGTCATCGAAACAGTCGCGAAATTGATGCCAGATAAAATGATCCGACCGCTGATCCGAACCGCTTTCTTTTCCAAATTTTCGGAACATCGCGATCTCGAAAAATTAAACGAAAATTTCAATTTGCTCGTCAAGCTAATTGCCTTCATCTCATTCCCTTTGTTCTCCGGCATCATCGTGTTAAGCGACAAGATCATCGTTCATTTTTATGACGCCAAATATCTGCCAGCCCAGAAGCTCATCTGGATGTTCACGGCTTTCCTATTAATTATAAGCTTTCAATACCCATTGCAGCTTGTGGTTCAGGCGGTCGAAAAAGTTGAAATCACTTTCTACAGCAAAATCTTCTCGATATACAATCTCATTGTAGAGATTCTGGTGATCCAATCACTCGGGCTAATGGGGGTAGCACTAGCGACCTGCTCCGCTCGTTTGTTTCAAACCTTGTTTATCTTTCATGGCATTCGAAGGCATGTGCCGATAAAAATAGCATTCCAACCGCTATTGAAAATTTTATTCAATTCGCTGGTCATGATGGTATTTTTATTGGTGGTGAGAGGGATGATAATTAGCACACTGAGCCTTATCGTTATTCTGACTGGAGCTGCTGTGACATATTTGGCGATGTCATATTTCAACAAAAGTTTTTTTCTCAAAGAACGAATCCTAATAAATCAATTGTTACCGCGACCGCTATTTGTATTCTGAGAGTTGGGAAGATGAAAATCTTGTGGGTGGCACAAAAGGATTTAATGCGCGATCTCGATATCTCCACATGGATCGAGATGTGTCGCGCGTTAGGACAGAATGGTCATCACGTGACATTGGTAACGCTATCGACTTCCCCCGAGGGATTCAAAATGGATCTCCCAGGGGTGACAATCAAAGAAATTCGGGCGATCGACCGCTTCCCTCTGATGGCTTTAAGCTTTCATATTCAATTGCTCTGGCGCTGCTGCATCTGGCTGATCAATATGTCCCCAGATGTCATTTTATGCCACCCTCTTACGGTACCGTTCTTGTGGCCAGCGAGACTTCTGGCAATTTGCGTTCGTCCGAACTGCAAATTCGTCGTCGATCTGCGCACAGTGCCAGTGCGCAATAAAACTATCAGTGAGAAGATCAAAAACGCCATTAGCGATGCAGCAGTTTGGATGGCGGTGCGTCTGTTTCACGGGATCACCGTCGTTAGTTATCCTTTGCAAAAGATGATGGCTCGTCGCTACCGAATTGACCCGAACCGCATTGGAGTTTGGATGGCAGGGGTTAATGTCGATCTGTTTGAGCCGAATCGCTATAATCCGCGAGACCTAGCCCAACATAATTCCCAATTTACAATTTTATATCATGGCGCGATCGCGCATAACCGCGGTCTGTTTGAGACCGTGAACGCGATGAAAATTGTGATCGAAAAATTGCCCCAAGCTCGGCTGATGATTATTGGTCAGGGATTGGCATACGCTCGATTGGCTAGTTGGATCGATGAATTGAATTTGGGAAATTATGTTCAGCTTCGGGGCAAAGTGAATTATCAGGAGATTCCTGAATACATCGCGCGAGCCGACCTCGGAATTGTGCCCTTGCCTGATGAGTTCTGTTGGCAAGTTAGCACGCCGCTGAAGCTGTTTGAGTATTTAGCCATGGCCAAACCAGTGTTGGTCTCCCCAATTGAAGCGCATTTGGCAGTGGCAAAAGATAATCCTGCCGCGGTTTTTCTGCAATCCACTTCGCCACAGCACATTGCGGAGGGGATTCTCACTGCTTATCATCAACGTCACCAGTTGGCCCGATTTGCAGCAGAAAACCGCCAGCAGGCCGCAGAGCAATTCAGTTGGTCCCATCGCGCGAGTCAATTGGTCAATTATATCACATCGCTCTAAAAACATCAATCGATGAGTGACATTATGATCCGAACAAAAACTGCGCAGGCGAACTACATCACCCAATTGGCGTTGATGTTCATTTTAGGGGGATTGGCAGGACTGGTTTATGTGATGCTCACACCGATGTGGTGGCTGGTGTTTTTGGGAATGGCAACCCTGGTGGCTGTTTTCATTAGCAATCGCGTCGGCTTTTTAATCATTTTGGCCACTCTATTCATTTTCAACTGGCTTTTCGGCGTTCTCAGGGTAATTCCGAAGGAGATCACTTGGCTCCCTGATGTGATCCTGATCATTCTGACAGCTAAAGTTGCGTTTTTGCAAGCTGGCGAAAAACGCTTTAAGGGCACACCCATTGACATGGCGATTTTGGCGATCATTCTTTTAGGAATCATCAGCGCCATGTACAACACTGTTTCCCCTTTTACCGTGATCCTTGGTTTCAGAAACTTCTTCAAATATGTATTGATGTTTTACATCTTGCGCAATATCGAGCCCAACGAAAAGTTTTATCGATTGTTCTTTTGGTTGTTATTCATCTTTGCATTGATTCAAATCCCAGTCACCATCATGCAGGCATTATATTACGGGAACATTGGAGAAGACATCGCAGATAACGTGTCGGGCACTTTGGGCTGGCGAACTACTGGCGCTATGGCTGTGTTTATGGGATTTTTTGCCAGTATGCTCGCTGGACTATATGTACAACAACGCAAGTTAGTCTTTTTATTCTTAGGCGCCCTAAGCTTCATTCCCGTCATTCTCGGTTCTGGCTTGTTCGGCTTTTACATCATTCCACCAGCAACTTTGATTAGTTTGATTTTCGGTTATCCCAAGACATTGAAGAATTTGTTTAAATTGATCTCATTGATTGGCATTATGTCCGTTCTAATCTGGACTGGGATCAATTTTCATGATCATTTCTATCAAGGCAAATTGGCGGAGACCATTCGTTCGCCCAAAAAATTTTATAGATTCAATTTGAATTATCGCAAGGAAGGCACTTTCGGTCGTTTTCAAGCCGTGAAGGTCGCCAATGATTTGCTCTCGCAGCACCTCCCCCATCTCATGATCGGATTCGGACCAGGAAATGCTTCAGATAGCTTTTTCAGCCAATACAAAGGTCGATTGGAAAAGCAATTTCAGGGGCGAAAAATCTCCGGTGTCCAACTATCCGTCATTCTTCTGGAGTTCGGATATATAGGATTGGCGCTGTTTCTTTATTTATTCTACCGATTATTGAAAATCAACTCCATTTTTTACAAAGCAACCCAAAGTGATTTTTGGAAGTCGATTTCTATTGGCTATAATGGGATGGTTTTTTGCTATATCGCCGCCGTGATCTATAACCCTGCCTGGTTCTTCGATGTTTTGGCATTTACGTTCTGGTTCATCTCGGCGGCGATTGTCATTCGATCCGATAAATACCTTGAGGGCAGCACCGATGACCGAGACAAATAGTAAATTAACGGTCCTGATTGTTGGCCCATCCATTGCCTTGCGAGGTGGCGTTGCGCATCATCTTCGAACGCTCCTATACTCGCCATTGGCACAAAATTTCAACCTGCATTATTTTAGGGTGGGAAGCGAATATCGAGACACACGACTCCACATCTTTGTGCGATCTCTGATCACTCCGTTTGCCTTTTTCATCAAACTGCTCAGGACTCGGGCAAATGTGGTGCATTTCAACCCATCGTTCGATCGCAGATCGCTGATCAGGGAATTGACAATGTTGGCTATTTGCAAAATATCGGGATTTCGAGCCGTCGTTCAATTTCACGGGGGCAACTTAGCTGGGATCATGTCAAACGGCCGGCTGCCTCTTTATATGAGATTCATGCTCAAATGGGCTCATCGCTACGTCGTGCTGACCGAAACCCAGAAACAACCCCTCCTGGAATTTGTTCCACTGGAGAAGATAGCAGTGATTCCCAATATGGTGGACACCTCAATGTTCATCAAGCCGAAACAGAAACAAAATTTCATCATCCTGTTCATGTCCCGGATCGATGCTGCGAAAGGGGTTTACGAGGTTGTTCAAACCATCCCTGAGATTATCGGTCGCTTTCCTGAAGCCAAATTTATTTTTGCCGGTGAAGGGCCAGATCGGACCAAATTGGAATTATTGTGTTGCAGCAATGGCCTCGCGCGGCAGGTGAAATTCCTCGGCTATATCGATGACGAACAAAAGGTCAATTTTTTGGCCCAGGGCGATGTGTTTCTTTTTCCCTCGCAGCTTTGCGAGGGACTTCCTTATTCGTTGTTGGAGGCCATGGCTGCCGGGCTACCTATCATCGCCACTTCAGTCGGAGCGGTCCCTGAGATAATCCAAAATGGCAAAAATGGCTTCTTAATCCCGCCTGGGGATTCACAAAAGCTTGCCGAATTTATTATCTGCCTATTAACACGTCCCAAGCTTCGCAATAGAATGGCGAGATTGAATCGAAAAATAGCAGAACAGAAATATGACATCAATATCGTCTGCAACCAATTCAAACAGCTTTACGAACAAATTGCCTGCAACGCAAGCTAATCCAACCATTACTCAGCAAGCGATTTCTCAGTTACTGCAATTTTTAGGCAAGAATCATTACCAAGGTTGGGAACCGTATGACATTCGGCTTCGCAATTGGCCAGCATGGCTGACATCGCGACCATTACGCGTTCTGGTAACACAGTTAATGAGAATTAGTCCGCGCCCTATTCTGCGTTCTGTGCAACGACCGCAGTTTTATGCCAATGCAGTAGCATTATTCGCGCAAGCGTTTTTGATTCTATATCGCATCACTGGTCAAAGCGAATTTCGACAACGAGCAATATTCTTTTTGGATTGGTTACAACAGCATCGCAGTCCAGTCACGAACAACTTCAGCATCGGCGCCAGCTATCAGGTTAATTTAAAGGACTATGGTGCTCAACCAGATTCTCCCGCGCCCTTCATTACTGCCATGGCGGTTGAGGCCTTTTTAGCTGGTTTTGAAATTTTGCGCGAACAGCGATATTTGGAATTTGCAGAAAGCGGCATCCGATTTTTTCTCGATGAATTGCCACAGATCCAAGTAACACCAAATCAGCGCTACTTCGTCTATCATCCCAATAACCATCGGTTCTATCCAAATCTACCAGCGGTGGTAGCGGGAACGTTGGCCCATTTTTGCTCAATATCTCCTGATTCGATCGCGCTTGAGACCGCCATCAGCAATCTGCGTTATGTGGTCAATTGGCAGCGACCAGATGGCTCATGGTTTTATCGACCTAATGTGAGATACTGTGACAATTTTCATACGGGATTCATCTTAGAAGCTTTGGCAAAATTCGAGCATTATTTGCAAGATCAAACATTTCGGGATCATTTGCTTAAGGGATTGAATTACTATCAGCACCAGTTGTTTCACGCCTCAGGTCGACCTCGACATAAGAGGCTTTATGGCTTACCAACCAATGCCGACTCGTTGCTGACTCGACTGGACCTCCGCGACTGCGCTCAGGGGATTATCTTGTATTCTCTATTGGCGCGATGGGATCGAAAATTTTTCGACGCGGCAATCAATTTGGCTGAGTGGACCATCAATAACTTTCGGGCACCAGAGGGATTTTTTTATTACCAGCAACTTCCATGCTATATCATCAAAGGCCCATTCATCTCGATGCAAGCATGGATGTTGTTAGCCTTGAGCAAATTAGCTTTTGCAAGCCAGTCCTATTGTTAGGGGGATCAGAGCAATGAATCAGGTTTCGCATGACCAGATCGCAAAAAGCAAAATTCTATATATTCATAAAACGGGCCCAGGCTGGGGAGGAGCGCAACAAGGCGTTCTAAGTTTGATCAATCAGTTTCATCAGGAATTTCAAAAAACGATTTTCGTTTGTAATCATGGATTGTTATTCGAGAGGGTGAAAAACCTGCCAGTGAGATCGTATTATCTCCCTATCGGTTCTGTGTGGCTTTTCCCGGTGGCATTGGTGGGGTTGTCAATTATCTTGCTGATCGAAAAACCGGATTTAGTTCATTCCAATCACCGTTACGCTACCTTTCTGGTGCAGATTGTTCGGAAAATCTTCCCAATGAAATACCAGATCCTCCATACCGCCCGCAGCATTTTCACCGATAAAACTGCCTTTTACCTCGGCGATTACAATATTGCCATCACCGAAGCTGTACGCACCAATCTGATTCAGCAGTTTCGTATCCCCGCGGATAAGGTGGAGGTAATATACAATGGGATTGAGCTAATTCCCTCGGATGGCGATCATCCCTTCATTCGCTGTTCAAGCGAACATTTCAACCCGAATGGGAAAATTTGTATCAGTTCGGTGGGATCGTTGGTGCCAGTCAAAGGGCACAGTTATTTAATCCAGGCCGTTGCCCGGCTGCCGAAACAGACCCAGGAAAGAATCATGGTGCTTATTGCTGGCGATGGACCATTACGCAACAAGCTGGAACAGCAGGCAAAACAACTCGGTTTAAACCACGTGATTAAATTTTTGGGTTATAGAACTGATATTGATCGAGTTTTAAAACAATGTCAGTTCAATGTGGTCACCTCCAATCAGGAGGGCCACTGCCGCGTGATTATCGAGGCTTTTCGGCTTGGGAAGCCCTCTATCGCGTTCGAGCTCGATTATGTGCGGGAAAGCATTCATCCGAATCGATCAGGTCTGCTCGTGCCGCTCTATGACGTCGATGCGCTTGCGAGAGCCATCCAATTTTATGTCAATCACCCAGAGATTGCGCACCAGCATGGTGAATTTGGCAGACAATGGGCAAATGATAAGTTCACCATGAAAGCTATGTTCGACCGATATCGTGCGGTTTACCTGAAACTACTAAATACAAATTCGAAATTCAAGCGGAAAAATCGGTAATTAAAATTTATCGCTCCGACTCAGTCACTGACTTTTGTCAGAAATTGACTTTCAATCAAACGATCGATCGGCAACTGGCAATCGATTAAAATGATGAATTAGCAGAATTATCGAATGCTGACACGTATGAACAAAACTTCCAAGCTATTGAAATCAAATTTCTTTTTTGCCCCTACATATTGATGAAAAGATAAGAAAGTGATATTCGAATATCCAGAATTGAGCTCAAATTTCCTCAGTCATTAGCCGCTCCTATTCATTTTAAAAACTGAAAAAATCAGTCAACTGGTACAATAATTGAGACTGCCGTTCTGCAATGAACACCGTAATTAGCAAATTCATTCGCGTCTGGCGAAGCTGGTCCTGTCTATTTCTTCTAGCAAGCCAATTATTGGCAGGAAGATACTATGTCGCCCCGACTGGAAATGATGCCAATCCCGGCACAGCGACATTGCCCTGGCGCAGCATCAAGATCGCCAATCAACGGCTTCAGCCAGGGGATACGCTCAATTTGAGACAGGGTCGTTATAACGAAACCATTCAACCGGTGAATAGCGGCACGGCAGTGGCTCCAATTGTATTCCGTTCCTATCCCTCCGAGGTCGCCGTCATCCATTCTCGTCCAGTCGGCGTCAATTTAAGTGGCCGCAGCTACATCATCATTGACGGCATCTATTTTGAACGATGCAATTATTTCGTTCGCTCATATCCTGAGGGATTCGACCATTGCACGATCCGAAACTGCGTGATGAACGAGCAGACTGGCTGGTGCGGCATCGAAGTGGGAGATGGGTCAAGTTACAATCAAGTCCTCGATAATTTTATCAACGGGTCAGGCATCGAGGGAGATGCAATTCATATCGGTTCCGACGATGTCGGCGAGAAATATGGCGCACAATATAATTTAATCGCCAATAATGAATGCACTGGAACCATGCACGGAGGGATTTGCTGCGCTGGAGACAGAACGCAATTCAATATCATTCGTAATAATTATGTCCATGATATTGGGGATGTCAGCATCGCCACTGGTGCGCTAACCCGCTGGGTGCTGATTGAAGGAAACCGCTGTCAGAATCCAGGCGGAGATCCCGATGGGGCATGCGGTATCCAAATCCGTTCCGATTACACAATTGTCCGTCGGAACATCGTGACCCGAGATTTACATTCTAAAGTCGATGGCAGCGGCGCTGGGATCGAATTGCAATCGACTTCAGAACGTCCTTGGGTGCGTTATAACAAGGTGTATCATAATGTGATTGCCAATTTCAATCAGGGGAACACCACATGGTATGGAATCAAGTTAGCAGTATATAATACTGAAGTGCCGTTTGGACCAAACATTTTTAAGAACAATATCATTTTCAACAACGGCACTGGTTCCCAGCAAGGCTTCCAAATCGGTTTTACACGAATGATTAACGCTCTCCCATTGGAATATTTCGATGGGAATCTTATTAGCACAGGGACGTTCGGCCAACCAGTTATCTACTTTTTTGAATATAACCGCCAGCAACTCAGCCTCGCTGCTGCAATTGCCCAATATCCCGAAGTGTTCGGCTCGCACAATCTCGATGCAGATCCTCATTTCGCTGACAAAAATAAATTGGATTTTCAGTTAACATCTCAATCGCCATGCATCGATGCAGGGGTCTCGTTGACTAAAACAGTAGATGAGGGTTCTGGAACACAAATTCAAGTAGAAGATGCTAGCTATTTTTGCGACGGATGGGGAATCATTGAAGGGGATGTGATTCAGATCGGCGATCATGAGCCGGTGCAAATTATCGCTATCGATTATGCAACCCAGATTGTCACAATCAATCGGGCATTGCAATGGCAAGCTGGTGAAGGCGTTTCGTTTCCCTACTGTGGCCTTGCACCAGAAATCGGAGCGCATGAGTATTGTGTTCAAAAAGACACCTCGGCTCCCAGATCGCCTCAAAATATCAAAATTTCTGGCTCACTTTGATTGAGCCACAGTTCAAAATTTGTTTCCAAACGCGCCAAAAAGCATTCCAGCCAGTGAATCGTTGATTGGTCCGGGCTACTAACATCTATCAAAAAACTGATCACAATCAATAATCGCACCATTTCCAATATTCATCCAGCATGGCCATATAATTGTCATATTTGGCGCCGACCGCCACTGAATGGCTGGTGCCGAGGATGAAGCGACCGTTCGGCTTGGCACATTGCATGGCGCGCTGCACGTCCTGGCGAACCTGAGCAGCCGTCCCGCTCACCAGATGCTCCACAGCGACCCCACCCCAAAGCGTGATTCTGTCGCCATGAGATTTTTTGAGCTGACAGATATCCATGTGAGCTGTCGGTTGGATCGATTGGTAGGCATCATAACCGATTTCAATAAAAAAATCCAACAGCGCATTGTTGTTCCCGCAACAATGCTTCATCACTTTCTTACCGAATTTGTCATGAATATGTCTCACCCGTGCTTTATTCGGCTCAAGAAAATATCTTTTGAACAGCTCGGGGCTGATGAATGGGCCACTATTATAGGCAAAATCAGCTCCCCATAGAATAGCGTCAGAGTCTGGATGGATGAAAATTTCATCTGCCAGGTTCTGTTGTTTTAAATAATAAGCTGTTGCTGCCTCGATAACATCAGGTTGCTCGATCAACATCATTAAGCTGCGCTCCATGCCGGCCAGCATGAGGATGCCGATTTCACCTCCATCTGGACCACAAATGAACTTATCATGTTTAAACCGTTGGATCACCGTATCCACGATCCGCCAAGATCGTGCATCGCGTTGCGGCAGCGCTGGCGCACGCTGGAACTCGGCAACAGTAAATTCCCTCTGTTCCATCACTGGATCTTTAATGCAGGTGATATCCGCTGTGATTTCTGAATATTTGTAAATCCGACCATATTTGTCCTCCCAGGTATTGTCATTGATCTTTCGCGGCGGGGGATCATCGGTCTCCGGCGGGATCTGCCAGGTAGCCATGGGGAAGGTAATTATATCAAGATCTAACTTCTCGTGCAACTCGATATGGTCTTTTATATAGCTTTCAGCCACCTCATCGTGTCGGCCTTCCCAGAAAGCGATTTGGGACTTTGCTTTCGCACGAAAATAGGTCTCATGGCCGAGGATCTTTTCTACTGTATCGAAATCAATAGCGAACTCCCCAATGGGGACTCGATCTGGGATTTTTCCCTCCAGCGTTGCCAATACGCGTTGTTTGGAATTCATCATTCGACCTATCTCAAATCTCTTTTTGGAGCTGACGAGGCTCAGCCCTATGCTTGGCTAAAGTTCTCCTTCTGTTTTACAATTTTGCTGTTACCCATCTCGATTTGGCAAAACCGCATTCACCAGCTCTTTCTGCTTGCGCGATTGAGCCCTCTTTCATCCGCCATTCCGATCTGCAGATCCCAATTCACTCCCCTATTGCTTTCTCTAAGATTTCGGTGAGTTCTTCATCGGTGAGTTCAATGGGATTTCCCTTCATGCTGCTGGCTTGTTTCGCTTTTTGAACGACCTTTGGGATGTCCTTTTGAGCCAAACCGAACCTCTTCAGCGGAGGTATTTGAAGTTGGTCACATAGATCTTTAATCCAGGTCAAGCCATCTTCCGCATTTGCATCTGGCCTCCCAGTGATGATTTCCGCCAACTCTTTATATCGAACCAAAGATGGAGAATTGGACTGCCTTCTGACCAGCGCGCGAATATTCGTTTCCATGACGAACGGAAGAATTCTGGCGCAAATCACACCGTGAGGAGCAGGAAACATGCCGCCCAAAGGGGCAGCAAAGCCATGGACCGCGCCTAATCCCGCATTGGCAAGAGCGATACCGCTGAACAAGCTTGCGATTGACATATCAGCGCGTGGCTCTGCATCATGACCATTCTGAAAGGCCCGCAGCAATGACCGAGCGGCTCGGCGAATCCCCTCACGACAGAGTCCATCGGTCAGCGGATTAGCCTTTTTCGTCACATACGCCTCCATCAGTTGGGTCAGCGCGTCCAGGCCGGTGCTGGCAGTGACCGAGGGAGGCATCGAATAAGTCAATTCTGGATCCACGATAGCGCAGGCTGGCAACATAAAAGCACTGCGAATGCTCACCTTCACCCCATTCTGCTCCGATTTCAACACTGCGTTTCGCGTCGCCTCAGCACCCGTCCCAGCCGTAGTCGGAACAGCCAAGTATGGCACTGCTCGACGTTCAAGCTGCTTGCCGCGACCGATGACCTCCAAATAATCCAGCAGCTCCCCGGTATTGCTGAGCATCGCTGCCACAACTTTGCCCGTATCTATTACGCTTCCCCCTCCAATTCCAATTACCAGTTCGCAGCGTTTCTCTCGGGCACGCTCAATCGCTTCTTCTGCCAGTTCAATCGTTGGCTCGCCACTTACGAAAAAAGGGATCAATTCCAATCCCTCTCGGCCAAGTCGGTCGAACAACGGGTGGGACAAATCCCATGTTACTACCATAGCACGTTGCCCGAATTCCTTGGCAATTGAGCCGATCTGGGCGCTTGTCCCATTCCCGAATATGATTCGGTTCGCTGTCGCAAAATCAAATTGGATCATCTCATCCTCTAATTGGTGGATCGTGCTCGAAAATTATTGGGCTAAACACCAAGAAACATTTTTCAGAAACTGCTATGAAAATGTCAACCCTCCGCCGTTATATTCAAAGGGCTCAATTCCCCATAAAAAAATTGAGCCCGTTTACTTCAAATCAGCACCATTATCACATCTTCACCATCCCGAATCGTCTGGGAAAATGTTGGAATAAACCAGTCGAGTTCGCGGCGTCACCAACATGGGCTCGACCACCTCTCGCCATTTTTGATAATGTGGGGTCTCTTTATGTTTAGCAGTATCCGCTTCCGTCCGATAAACTTCGACCAACACAAAGCGGGTCGGATCGTCCTGCTGCTGAATCACATCGAACCGCGCGATTCCTGGCTCCTGAACGCTCGCTCGGGCGTTTTCGACCACAGCAGCTTTAAAATTTTCGATCTGATCCGGTTTGACATGACAAAACACGTGAACAATGTACATAAATGATTCCTCGCTCGTTCAAAAACAGCTCTGACGATGCCCCATCGCCTAAAAAAATTCGATCATTAAACCCTGAAGGAACGACTTTGGTTTCAAACTGAATTTTAAATCCAACTCGGTTTCTCCGGAAGATGCGCATTAAATTCTGCAATGAAATGCTGTTCAACTTCCGCTGTATATTTTCCTTCAAGAAATTGATCGATAATCTCATGATAAAACCGCTCCCAGGATTGTTCCTCCTGGCCTGGGATGATTGGGTAGAACAACAGTTTATTGGCTTTGGCAGCTTTGAGATCGCCAGGCGCATCCCCAACCATCAGCCCTCTGCCAGCAGCATACTTGCCTTGCGTGGTGAACTGCAATTGTTCTTTCTTGCTTCCAACCTCCTGACCAGCAATAATGGCAACGTAATGATCGATATCATTTTCCTGCCATTCGCGCATCAACGCTTCCAATGGCGTCCCAGAAACCACGATGATGTCAGCCTTGTCTCGAAGTTTCTCCAGGCTTTCCTTCACCAATGGAAACGGCTTAACGCCTTTAACAACCCGAGCCACTGCCTCATTGACCGCCAAACTCCAATCATAAATTTTCTTGAGCTCATCGCTGTTAGTTCGCTCGATCTCAGCCTTTAACGCAGGATTGCCAAGTTTGGTCTCCCGCGATGTCCATTCCTTGAGCGCGGTGAGCTCTGGAATAACAACCCCGCGACGCTTCACCGCCTCACGCTGGCGCAGCAGATCGAACGCCTTCTGCAGCGCAAAAAAGCGGTTGCAGCCACGATCCTGAGAGTATAAATTGACGAACTCCCAAGCCTCGCGTGCATATTTCGAAATCGGTGCTAAGCCCCATTTCTCTATCGTCACTGGGCAGAAGCATTCCTTTTGCTTCGGCTCCATCGAGTCAAAAACGCATCCATCTGAATCGATCCCGACAAAGAATTCATGTTTCGGCTGAAAATTTATGAGACTATCCCGATCAAACTTCATCTCTATTCCACCTCAATTTTAAACCGCAAGTTACATTACCACTTTTCCATCAGCAATCACTGCGTACTGATCACTGATGACTGATGACTAATTACTGATCACTGACAACAGACTTCTGCCTATTGCACAAGACTCATCGCTCAACCCGTGCGCTTCCCCCAGCCATAAGCTTCTCGACTTCTTTCAATGTGGCCATTGAGGTATCGCCGGGAGTGGTCATCGCCAGTGCGCCATGAGCTGCGCCATATTCGACCGCTTTTTGCGGATCGCCAGTGGTCATAAGTCCGTAAATTAAACCAGAGGCAAAGCTATCTCCGCCGCCCACGCGATCCAAAATTTCCAGATTGGGCCGGAACTGGGCCTCATAAAATTTCCCCTCATGCCAGCAAATGGCGCCCCAATCATTGATGGTCGCAGTCTTTACGGTTCGCAACGTCGTGGCAACAACCTTAAAATTCGGATACGCCTTCACTACTTGGGCGATCATTTTTTTGAAACTCTCGACTGGGAGATTGGCCAATTTTTCATCGACTCCTTCAACTTCAAAACCCAAGCTGGCGGTAAAATCTTCTTCATTACCTATCATCACATCGACATGCTTAGCAATTTCTCGATTCACTTCCTGCGCTTTCTGCTGACCACCGATCCCCTTCCATAAGGAGGGCCGGTAGTTCAAATCGTACGAGATAACAGTGCCGTGCTTTTTGGCTGCAGCCATGGCCTCTAAGATCACCTCTGGCGTGGTAGGTGATAGCCCAGCGAAGATCCCGCCGGTATGAAACCATCGCACCCCAAGCTCGCCAAAGATCATATCCCAATCGAAATCGCCCTTTTTCAACTGAGAGGCTGCGGTATTACCACGGTCGGAGCAGCCAACAGCACCCCGAATGCCGAATCCCCGCTCAGTGAAATTTAGACCGTTCCGAACGGTCCGGCCAATGCCGTCATAAGGCACCCATTTGATCAGCGAGACATCCACGCCACCCTGCAGGATAAAATCCTCGATCAACCGACCCACTGGATTATCGGCAAATGCTGTAACAACTGCGGTCCGCAATCCAAAGCAGCGGCGCAATCCCCGAGCCACATTGTATTCACCGCCGCCTTCCCAGGCCCGAAACCATCGAGCTGTATGAATTCGGCCCTCACCTGGATCAAGCCGCAGCATGATTTCACCCAAAGAAATTTCATCGTACTTGCATTCAGAAGCAGGCTTAATTGAAAGTCCCATCGTTCCACTCCTATTTTTTATTGATGATCATGAACCATCGAAACTCTTTGCTATCCCTCTCGAACCAAAATGCGAGATTCAGAATGATAGCGACTGTTTATCTCAACGCACGTCTATTTAATCGATATTAGGTCGATCAGCTCTCGCCGAATCTGCGTTCCTCGGATCGAGCATCACATGGGATGAACCACTGTCACTAAGCTCAACCCAGGCGGAACTTAAAAACATAGATGGTCAGACGCTTTTATTCTAACCAATGCGTATGGAAAAATTGTCCTCGAGGCCGATCTACACGTTCATACGTATGGGCACCAAAATAGTCCCGCTGCGCCTGAAGCAGATTGGCGGGCAACCGCTCGCTGCGATATCCATCGTAATAAGCCAGCGCGCTAGTGAACGCAGGAATCCAAATCCCGTATTCCGTCGCAGTGGCAATGACTTTCCGCCAAGCTGCCTGAGTTCGTTCAATCGCCTCTTTAAAATACGGATCCAACAACAGATTTGGCAGATCGGGCTGACGATCGAATGCCTGCTTAATATTATCCAGAAACTTTGCCCGAATGATGCAGCCACTGCGCCACAATAGCGCGATGTTGCCGTAGTTCAAATTCCACTTGTACTCCACCGAAGCCGCTCGCATCAATTGAAAGCCCTGGGCATAGGAACAAATCTTAGAGGCGTACAATGCTTGCCGGATCATTTCGATAAATTCTTTTTTCTCGCCCTTAAATTGAAGCTGGGGGCCATGGAGATGTTTGGAAGCAGCAACGCGTTCCTCTTTCAGCGCGGTCATCGTTCGCGCAAAAACCGCTTCAGCAATAGTCTGAGCAGGAATCCCCAGATCCAGCGCCACTTGACTGGTCCATTTCCCAGTGCCCTTTTGACCAGCAGTATCCAAGATGACTTCGATCATGGGCTTGCCCGTCTCTTTGTCCTGCTTTCCCATGATATGGCTGGTGATCTCGATCAAATAACTATTTAACTCTCCTTCATTCCAACGCCCAAAAATTTCTCGCATCTCTTTTGGGGTCAATCCAAGGAGCCGTTCCATGATGAAATAGGCCTCGCAGATCATCTGCATATCTCCATACTCAATGCCGTTGTGCACCATCTTGACGAAATGACCAGCTCCGCCTTCGCCAACCCATTCGCAGCACGGCGTTCCATCCGGTACTTTGGCTGCAATCGCCTGAAAGATCGGTTTCACCAGCGGCCATGCCTCGGGATTGCCCCCAGGCATAATCGAAGGTCCCCAAAGCGCACCTTCTTCTCCCCCACTGACGCCTGTCCCAACATATAGGATTCCATCTTTCTTCAGATCATTATTCCGACGCTCCGTATCCATGAAATAACTATTACCGCCATCGATCAGCACATCCCCGGGCTCGAGATAAGACCTCAGCTCAGAGATTACCGCATCCACAGCTTTGCCCGCAGGGACCATCATCATGATTTTCCTCGGTACCTGCAAACCATCGATGAATTGCTTCAGCGTAAAGGCAATGGTAGCGTTCTTGCCAGCAAATTGTTGCTTAGCTGCCTTCAATTTCGTTTCATCTACATCATAACCGATCACTGAAAAGCCATGGCGCTCGATATTCAGGGCTAAATTCTGCCCCATGACGCCCAGTCCGATCAGTCCAATATCATAAACTCCCATCTCGTGGCTCCTTCAAAATATGTCCTTCAATAAATTATTTTAGCTGAAAATTACGAGTCTGATGGATATTCTTTTTCCAAAAGAATTGGCATCCATCCAAAATGGCAAAGTCATTTTAAGCGACCATCGGAAGCGAAGAATCTCTTGCTTTATCTCAAATCGTCGCCCTTATCGAAGGGATTCTTCGGTGCTTCGCGCTTCAGAATGATATGATCTCACCTTTCAATCGCTTCGGTTACCGCACCTATCCCAAGCCAAAACCATCAATGGACCGAAAAGCTGCAAACATCAGATGGTCATCGCTGAAAAGCCACCGTCCACCCGAATGATCGCTCCTGTGACGAATGACGACGCCTTGTCCGAGGCCAACCAAATCACCGCACCGATCAATTCGGCAGGATCGCCGAACCGCGCCATCGGCGTATGGTTGAAGATCTGAGCAATGCGATCCTCTGTCAAGATCTTTCGGTTCTGTTCCGCTGGAAAAAAGCCTGGCGCGATCGCATTGACCCGAATGTGATAGGGCGCCCACTCGCGTGCCAGATACTGGGTCAAATTGTTGACCCCGGCTTTTGAAATACTATAGGTGAACACTTTTGAGAGCGGCGGCCCTGATGATGCTGAAGAGATATTGATAATGCTCCCCCCCGTTCCCTGATCAATCATTCTGCGACCAAATATCTGGCAAGCGAAAAACATGCTCTTGAGATTTACATCCAGAATCTTATCCCATTCCGATTCCTGAATCTCAAAAAACGGCGTCATCGAATTGATGCCAGGCGCATTGATCAAAATATCGACATGCCCAAAAACTGCATCGATTTCTTGTGAAACTGACTGCAAGGCCGACTTCTGGGAAGCATCAGCCATCAATGCCAGGGTTTCAACCCCTCGCTTGGCCAATTGCTCTGCTCGATGCTTCGCAAGCTCCAGGTTAATATCGACAATGGCGATATTCGCTCCAGCTTGGGCCAATCCATCCGCCATGCTGCCAGCCAAGACTCCGCCACCACCAATAATGACAGCAGTCTTGCCTTTCAAACCAAAAAGTTCATCCAGGTAACTCATTTGTTTCCCTCCCTTCCAGCCCAATTATTAAACAATAGCTTGCATTTATGTTCATGCACTATCTCAGATTCTATGCACCATATCATGTCGCCATCAAATTTTTAGAACCAACCGAGATAATGGATACCGTGGCCTAATGTCAACTTCAGATAAAGACATAGATTCGTCATGTGGCGAACCGCTTAATCCTGGGCCAGAAAAATTGGTTTAATATGTCGTTCGAAAATATTGGTTGTCACATTTCTTGTGATCTCCGCTTCGTAACGATCCAAGGCTTCCAAGTAGCGGTCCCCAAGCTCGGCGGCGATTTTATAGGCAACATGAAGCAATTGCCGAAAATGGGGATTATAGTTGGGATGATCGACGTGATGACGCAAAGTAGTGGCGAACCGCTCTTCATCCCAGCGATCGACCTCAAAGGGCTGTGGCAACTTGCCACGATCAATATCAACCACAGCCGCGTATGGCGCGCATAATTCCTCGAATCGCTCCCAGGCGGAGCGATAGATCCCTTTCGCCAGTGCCAACCCTTCGCCACCAGCTTCGGCAAGACCGATCAACTCCTCCAGCCAGGTCGTGCCGGCTGTCTTGAGATGCACGCCTGCGTCGAATTGTACCAACGCATTTCGAATGAGCGGATAGATCGAAAACTTATCGCTCCCCGAATGGACACTCAATTTGAGATCTCGTGGTAGAGAAAATTCGTCGATAGCAAATCGAATGACTGCCAGATGTTGGGCAAATTCGATGGCAAATCGATCTAAGTCGCCAATATAATCGATCCCTTTATTAAACCTCCCGCTGAATTTCGGGGCAATGGTTGCAACTGGAATTTCCCGATTAGCCAAGCCGGCAAGGATAAATAACAATTCGACAGGCGTCTGAGGTGAGCTGGTCTCATCCATCGACACTTCGACCACCCAGTTATCACCGTCTTTTTTGCTGAAGATATAGGCGTAAATTTTTCCAGCGGCTTCAATGGCAGCGAGATATTTGCTCGCTATGCTCTCAATTCGCTCTCGTGTGATGATTAACGGCTCTGCGATCCCCGGGATTTCAATCGAGCCCAGATATCGTCGATGCTGCTCTACGAACAACGCCTGCTTTTTGGCATCGACTGGCTGGCCAATAAAATCCGCAACATCAATGGTGAAAAAGTCAGATGAGTCCAAAAAGAAGTCGATGTTTTTCATCCCGATATGATCAGCATCAACAAAATAGCTGTCCTTCCAACCAAGAGCCCGCACTGCTCGATCGGCAGCTTTTCGAACGTCATCTGGCTTGCTGCCAATAAGCTGATGTTCGCGGAATGACTTATTCCAGACTGGTGTAATGGTCACGCCATGATTCTTCGCCAAAATAAAGGCCTCTAACTGAGCCCTGGCTTGATGACCAAAGCGGTCGCCTACGCCAAATGAGTATTTGCCTAACTTCATAGCATTCCCTTTTGCAATGATCTAGTTTTTGTTTCCTTCGATCAATGAAACATTCTCCCCCGAAAATGGAGATTAAGGTTTCGCAGCTTCTCGTGATGACAGATTGATTGACAAGCTAACTTTTTCATCATCTGAAGTAATGTTCTTTTGAAACACTTGCAATTTTCAGCACGAAAAATCCAGCTCAGCATCAATATTTTAGAAGCTGAATGCGAAACCTTAGCGACATTTCAACCAAGCTTCAGATCGACGATTTGGTGAATTTAGAGCTTATAAGCCGTCTTCACCAAATCGTAAGCCATGGATCGGCTCATTTTTCTGGCATCTTCGAAATCAATGATATGACGAGCCACCAACCCAGCCAGGAAATTGGAATCGATGCGCCGGGACAGATCGTGCCGTGCTGGAATGGATGGAAAGGCCCGGGTATCATCATTGAAGCCGGCCGTATTATATATGCCAGCCGTTTCAGTCACCATTTGACGATAGCGCGTCATTCCCTCAATGCTATCGTGAAACCACCAGGCAGGTCCCAATTTCATGGCCGGATAATGCCCAGCCAGCGGCGCCAGCTCGCGCGAATAAGTGCTTTCATCCAAAGTAAAAACGATCAGCGTGAAACGTGGGTCATTGCCGTATTTATTTAATAGCTCATGAAGATTGCGAGTGTATTCGGTCTGAATCGGGATATCGCATCCCTTATCTGGGCCGAATTTTTGGAAGATGAATTGATTATGGTTGCGGAAGGATCCGGGATGAATTTGCATCACCAGCCCATCCTCGACGCTCATGCGAGCCATTTCCATCAACATATGAGCTGTGAATTGAGCAGCATCCGTCTCATTGGCCTTGCCTTTTAGCGCGCGCTGAAAGATCGACTCTACTTCGGCAGGGGATAATTCATGGGTGTATGGGCTAACCACCCCCTGATCCGTGGAAACCGCACCCATAGATTTGAAAAATTGGCGACGCATTTCAAGCGCGTGAATAAAACGTTGAAAGTTGGTGATCTCCACACCGCTGGCACGTTCGAGCGCTTCGATCTGCTGCTTCCAGTTTGGATACGTGATATTGACCACCGCATCCGGGCGGAAACACGGGATGATGTTCCCCTTCCAACCTGAATTTCTGATCTGCTGATGATATTCTAGCGAATCGGCAGCACCATCGGTGGTTGTCAAAACCTCGATATTAAATCGATCGAACATCGCCTGCGGCAAAAATTCTGGCTGTTGTAATTTCTCCGAAATTTGATCGTAAATCCGCATTGCGGTCTCGCCATTTAGCTTTTCCTTAATACCAAAAACCGTGGCAAACTCATGATTCAACCAAACGCCGGTCGGAGTGCCAGCAAATAAATAATAGTGATCCCCAAATATCTGCCAGATCTTCCGATGATCGGTCTCTACTGGCGAACCATCCACCGTTGGAATGCCCAGAGACTCCAATGGAATCCCCTGGGAATAGAGCATTCGAAAGATATAATGATCTGGGATCAAGATCAGTGCAGTTGGATCGGGAAATGGTTTGTTCTCAGCAAACAATTTCGGGTCCACATGTCCATGCGGGCTGACAATCGGAAGATTTTTTACTCCCTCATAAAGTTGGCGCGCGATTTTCCGAACAACTGGATTTGGGTCAAAAAAACGATCATCATCGAGGATTAATTTTGAGGCCATAACCTTCCATGCTCCCCAGTTAATTATTAGGTTTTGAAAATCAGAATATCCTAAATTGCTCCTTCATCCCTGCGACTCCAAGCAGCCTTGAGAAAAGTGACTCCTGTATTCGCAGAGTTCATTTTGCCCAATTATGATTCATGTCTTGTACAGGATTTTCGTTCAATGAGCTTCACTTCCAAAATCAATTTCTCATTTAGAAATCGTTCAGGTTGTTGCATCTGTTGTATTAACATTTCTGCTGCCTTGTAACCAATCTCATAAGCTGGCACGTGAACCGTAGTTAACGGGATAGAAAGAAAGGCACTGATATCAATGTCATCGAAACCCAATACTGAGACCTGATCGGGTACAGCGATGCCGAGCTGTTGCAGCGCATTGATCAGCCCAATAGCGACAAGATCATTGTAGCAGAATACAGCACTGGGAATCGATTTTGTATTCGAAAAAAAGTTCATAGCAGCTTGGTAGCTACTGGCGATGGAAGATCCAGCCGGCTGCGTCCGATCCTTTGGGATGGGCAAATTGTGTTCGATGAATGCCTGATGATAACCTGCCAAACGATCCCGACTATGGGAGGAATAAGATGGGCCTGCAAAATAAGCGATGTCACGATGCCCCAATTGGATCAAATAACTCACGGCCATCTGTGCGGCGCGAACGTTATCAATATCCACAACATTGGTGCTATAATTGCCAATCGCTCCCAGCGTTACCAACGGGATCTTTTTCCGCAATAGCTCGGCAAGATGCAAAAAATCCATCTCCTGGTCCTGCAATGGCGAAACAATTAACCCATCCACGCGCTGGCTCACCAGCGTTTCGATGCTCTGCAATTCTTGTGCGGGGGATAATTCTGAACTACCCAATAGCACGGTGTAGCCGTTCTCGCAGCAACAATCGAACACCCCTTTCATCACCCTGGCAAAATAAGGGTTATCGATCTCCTTTATCACCAGGCCAATACATCGGGTTTTTCGAATGGATAGCGATCGAGCGACTTCGCTGGGACGATAATTGAGCCGCTTGATCACCTCTAAAACCTTGTCGCGCGTGGCTGGCGCCACTGTGGATTTGTTATTTAATACGGCTGAGACCGTCGCTTTTGACACGTTGGCCACTCGAGCGACATCTTCAATCGTAATGTTCATTTGATGAACCGATTTTTTGAATGATATTAAAGAATCATCTTATTGGTAATAATCTAATTAATCAGGCATTATTATAACATTTTTTGAACCGCTTCAAATAATAAGATATAACTTTTTTGCTCAATGTCAAGCAAAATTTTTGGTCATAATAACAATATGAATACACCGCCCGTTAGCTAATCTTCTCTCGGCGCTCTCTTTTTTGTTATGGACCAGATAAATAGCATTTGCCGACCAGTCCAACGCCGATCTTGAGTCATTCATTGCCGATCGATCAAAAGTGCCAGCGAAAGAAATGAACTCCTTTTATTAGTTAGCGTTGGCTGACAAAAAAAATCCTTCCGCTTCATCAGCGGAAGGATCGAACCAAGTTAAAACGAATCCACGATATCAGTGATCAGAGGGCATCATCTTCGTCTGCCATGCAGTTCACGATTTCCAAAAGAAACTTCCTGAACTCTGCAGCGAATTCCTTGCGCTTCAAAGCGAATTCTACCGTGGTCTTCAAATAGTCCAGCTTGTTTCCGATGTCGTACCGTTTGCCTTCGATGATATTGGCGTAGATGTTCTCCCGGCGCAACATGAGCCGCATTGCATCGGTCAATTGAATCTCGTTATTCTTTCCCGGCGGCGTTTGCTCGATCGCCTTGTAAATCTCCGGAGTCAATATATACCGTCCTGCGATCGCCAAATTGGAAGGACTTCGCTCTGGGTCTGGCTTTTCCACTAATTCAGTTACCTCCCAAATGCTATCGCTGAGCATTTTTCCACCGATGATCCCATAACGGGAGACTTTTTCGCTCGGTACAGGTTCGACGGCGATGATAGTGGCGCGAAATTGATTGTAAACATCGATGAGTTGCTGTGTAACAGGGATGACTGAATCGACAATCGTATCACCTAACAGGACGGCGAACGGCTCGTTCCCAGTATGCAGCCGAGCTTGATAGATGGCATCGCCCAGGCCATTCAGTTCCTTCTGCCGTATAAAATGGATGTTGGCCATGTCAGCGATATGACGGATTTCATTATACAAAGTTCGATCATTATTGTTGCCCAGCCGGGCTTCCAACTCAAAATTTCGATCAAAATGGTCCTCGATCGCTCGCTTGCCTTTGCCCGAAATGATCAAAATATCATCAATCCCAGAATCCACTGCTTCCTGGACAACATATTGGATGGTCGGCGTATCGATGATCGGTAGCATCTCCTTGGGCTGAGCTTTTGTTGCCGGCAAAAATCGGGTTCCCAAACCGGCGGCGGGTATCACTGCTTTTCTCACCATGCGAATCCAATTCTCCTATCACAAAATGTAAGGTTTTATCACTCTTGCTTTGATTTTTTTCAATTCGACCACCAATCGAGTTAACATGTCATCATCTTGATAGATGCCAACAATAGACCCCCCAGAACCAGCAAATTTCGCTGAAGCTCCGCAATCGCGAGCCGTCTTCACCAATTGAAGGTTGCTCTCGCTGATATTCATGATCTCCCGTCGACGGTCGAAATTCTCATTGATCAGCTCGTTGAGTCGCTTGAGATCGCGCTTTAGAATCGCTTCCCTTCCCTCTTCGGCTATGTCAGCAATTCGTTTTAGTGTAGCGATCACATGGGGATCGCCGCGCTCCCAGCGGGTCTTAATATCGCTCAGGACTTTGCCCGAAACCTTACCTAACTCGGTCTTGTATGCAATGTAAAGTGGCGGAAGAAGCCTCGGATCGATCCGCTCATACTCACCGTGCCCCTTGGCCTCCATTATGGCACGATCAAAATTCATGTAAACGCACCCTTCATACGCTTGAATAACTCGATCCTGCAAACCAGCGTTGATCCCTAATTCGTCCACTTCTGCTGAAAGCACAATATTGGGCAAAATCTCCTGAGGAATTTTCACCCGATAGAACTTCATCAACGCGCGCATTGTTGCGGTGATGATTGCGCTGGATCCAGCCAATCCCACCTGCCTGGGGATCGAAGAATGATAACGGATCGTGAAATTCTGGTTGCTCAACTTGATGCTATGGGACTCACAGTACTCATAAAATTTCTTGATCGCTGCTTTGATCAATCGATCTCCACCATAATAGCCCACCAAGTTGACCGACTCCACCATGTCATAAATATTCCGATAGACATTTCGATCCTCAAGTTGCGATTCGATCCGCAACTCGGGTGTCTCATATAAAGATACATGAGCCCCAAAATTTTTCACGATAATCGAAATCGTTTTGCCAAAATAACCATCCGAGGGATTGCCCAATAGACCAGCCCGCGCATAAGCTCGCGCTTCGATAATCATACTCTATTCCTCAATTTGACGGGATAAAATCGGTGATATTTTAAAGAATTCGCGATAACTACCTCATTATCCAACTGCACACTTCTTGGGTCTGCTCCAGATCGCCGAATAAGTGGCGATAATATAATGCGAGTTTCATTGAGAATCAAGTGAATATTTTTAGCGAAATAAGTTTTTTGAGCCAATCCATTAAATAAATGACCCGATAGTTCCGACAATGTCTCAATCTCGTCAGCTCTCCGCTTGACATTCAAAGAAAATTTTTTTATATTTTTACTGCTTGACCTATATTTTCGTTTTAGACTGAGAAAAGCTGGACCAGATCGTTTGATCATTCACATTTAACCCAAAGAGGTGTACGATCGCCTGAACGCGCCGAGGCCAGAACCAACATTATTTGGAAGGCGCATCTGGTTTATATGGGATCGTTCGTATTCCTGTCTTCGTTCGTTGTAAAACTTTTCGCTGATCCGATCATCAGCTTGCCCCTAGCCTGGACAGGTCATGGGGTAAGATTTCGGATTGGCTATGCAAATGATCCAGGGAGGAGCTGAAAATCATGCCTGCCAATCTGACGCCCCAATATTTAGCAGCTGAAGAGCGGTATAAACAGGCAAAGGATGACCGCGAGAAGCTGAAGGCCTTAAAAGAGATGATGGCCTACATCCCGAAGCATAAAGGCACTGAGAAAATGCAGGCAGAAATCAAGCGAAAAATTGCCCGCTTGAAGGATGAGATGGAAGGCGGAAAATCGAAAGGTGGGCATCGTTTTAGCTATAGTGTCGAGCGGGAGGGCGCAGCCCAGGTGGTGGTCGTCGGGCCGCCCAATGTCGGAAAATCATTGTTGATCTCTCAATTGACTGGCACTCAATTAGAAGTCGCCGATTACCCATACACCACTCGGATGTTCCAGCCTGCCATGATGCCTTATCAAGATATCCAAGTTCAATTGGTCGATTTACCACCCCTTTCTAAAGAATTCACCGAAAATTGGATTTCTTCCATGATTCGGGTTGCCGACATGATGCTACTGGTGATCGATGTCAGCCGGGACGATGCCATCGAGCAATTGGACACCACGCTTGAAATTTTGGAGCGGTTCAAAATTAAGCCGCTGAACATTACCGGAGATAACGATGGAAATTTTTCGCACTATGCAATTTTGAAAACACTTTTGATCGCTAATAAAATTGACCTGCCTCAGGCCCTGGTCAATTTCCAAATTCTAAGCGAATTGTATGGAAACCAGTTCGAACTCATCCCAGTATCAGCGCTTTCGCAACACAATCTCCCGCAGCTTAAAGAGATAATGGTCGCGAGATTGGAGATCATTCGAGTCTATTCTAAGCGCCCGGGCCATGAGCCAGAAATGGATCGTCCTTTTACTTTTCGCAAAGGCAGTACATTGCTCGACTTTGCCCGGGCGGTCCATAAAGATTTTGCAGAGAAACTTAAATTTGCTCGCGTTTGGGGCAGCTCGGTGTTCGAGGGGCAGCGCATTAATCGAGATTACATTCTTCAAGATAAAGATATCATCGAACTTCACATTTGACGCCGCCCCAGATGCCCAGCTATTGTCTCTTCAGGATATTTTCGATAAACTCTACCGCCTTGCCCACAGTTTTGACGCTCAGCGCAGCGTCCTCGTCCATTTCAATATCAAATTCCGCCTCAAAAGCAGCCACCAGCTCAATGCTGGCCATCGAATCCGCTCCCAAATCCTTCACAAAATCCGAGTCGTCTTTTATATCTTCGAGTTTCACCTTCAACTGCCGTGCAATGACGTTCTTTACACGTTCTTCTACGGTCATGATAAATAGCCTCCTGTTTTCTTCTGAGTTTAATCTTTCCACTTTTTGCTTAATACTTTTTCAAAACAAATGGATTGGCATCAAGCTGGACCTTTATTCCAAACCTTTAGCCTCTCTTGTCCCACAAGTTGCTTAACTTGTTTCTGTTTTAAAAAGCAAAATTCGATTAGACTCGCTTATCGCTTTCGGTGCGCTGGTCATCAGCGTCAACCTAAGAGCATTATGCCATTCTGAGCGACCACATGAAGGGAAGAATCTCCTGATTGAGCTCAAGAGTGTACATTTATAAGGGATTCTTCATCGTTTCGCTCCTTAGAATGACAGCATCTACCCATGGATTCGCTGAGGTTGACGCCAAAGATCCGCCGGCGAACGGGAAACTCCTCGAAAGCTGACGAGGAATGAAATCCCCATCCGTTTCACAGTGGATGACATGGCGACAGAGCTTGTTTTGCCACAGAAACCGACTAATTCGTTCCGAATATCAGTTTCCACAATACATTTATCGCTCAATAGCATGCCACTTTGGTGATCAGCTTTGACTTTGAAATCCTTTTTTTATCCAATAACTTCGCTCTTCCTTGGTCATTTCGAACACGGTCCTCAACAGCGCCTCGTCCTCTGGCGTCAATTGAACCTTGCGACGCGCCATGGCCTTGGCCGCCGTGTCGACCATATGTTGAAATCCAAATCCCTTTGTAGCGCGATTATTGATGAACCAGCAGAACGAGGGCACAAATTTCGGGATCAAAGCACCAGCATTGACGACATTGCTCATAATACCAACGACAGCGCCAGTCGTAAAAAGCGTGCCGATGCTGGTCTTGGTGTGATCGCCAATGAATGATCCGACTTTTAAATCCCGAGAATCGACTAACTCGCCCTTGATATAAATTTGCACCGAGGTATAATCGTTCTTCAGATCGCTATTTGTGGTAAATGCGCCAAGGTTTACCCATTCGCACACATACGCATGTCCCAGGAATCCATCATGGTGTTTATTGGAATAGCCGTGGATGATGCTCTCCTCAATTTCCCCCCGCACACGGCATACAGGTCCGATGGCGCAGCCCTCCCGAATGTTGCCGCCGAACACCTGCGTTTGTGCCCCTATGGCATTGGGGCCTTCGATATGCGTATAAGGATGAACGATCACATCCTGATCTAGAATAATCGGGCCATGGCTGGTATCGAGCGTCACAAACGGCCGCACGGATGCACCAGAGGCGATGTGGATCAAATTCGGATCTCCCACGATCGCTGCCTGGGGGGAAAGCTCGCCGTGGATCCCCCGATACTCAATGTGCTGAAAATCATCGGCGATGGCCTTGCTGTTGTGCTGGATCAAATTCCATGGAAAGCAAATCAATTTCGCATCGATATTTTTATTCGGCAACCGATCTGCCGCTCTCTTCAGCAACTCGCCCACGTTATTGGCACCGATCTGCTGCACCGTAGAAGCCTTTAATCGAGCATAGATGATCTGTCCCTCGGACTGGGCAACTTCCTCAGGCCCTTCAACTTGCAAGGTGATATCTATTGCTAACAGCCGTCCATTTACCAATAGTAAATCCCCATTCAGCGCGTTGAACTGGTTCACCCGATCGGCGCCATATTTTTTCGAAAATACTGGTGCCAGATATTCGCGCATAAAATAGTAATAATCCTGATCCCCCAAAAGCCGCTGGATCTTTTGCACAAGTTTCGTATGGCCACATTTCAGCTCATAAACAGGTCGCAAATATGTCAATGGATACAAATTGTCAAACTGATCATCTTCAAAAATGATTACTTTCATAACGGTCTCCAGAATTTTATTGTTCAGAAATTGTTTCTCGTGATCAGAATCATTGGACCGCAAAATCTGGGGATGATCGGCTGCAAAAAGCAGTAGCATAGACTCAAATCTGCCCATGGTTTGCTGCGCCGGCCTTATTTCAGCCGATTCATCCCCGGAATCAGTTTATGTCAAATAGCCAGTATATTCGGTGGAAAGCAATGAAGCTGCTTCTCGATCACAAAGGATAAATGCCTTGCGATGCATCTGGACAATAGTAGCTGGATATAGCGCTGTGATCGGTCCTTCAACCGTGGCTTTGATCGCCTTCGCTTTGTTTTTGCCACTGGCCAAAAGCAGCAACGCCTTGGCATCCATAATGGTTCCTACACCCATGGTAATCGCATATTTGGGCACTTCCTCATGGCTCTCGAAAAATCGCTTATTGTCCCAGCGAGTCTCCTGTCGCAACGTTTTGATCCGCGTTCGCGATCCCAATGATGACCCAGGCTCATTGAAGGCGATATGCCCATTGGCACCGATTCCCAAAATTTGAAGATCAATCCCACCATAAAATTTGATCCGCTCTTCGTACCATTCACAGAATTCCTCGATATCTTGAGCCATGCCCTGTGGAATATGGACGTAACGAGGGTCCACATTAATATGTTTGAACAAATTCTCCCACATGAAATAATGGTAGCTCTGCGGGTGCTCTGGCGGCAAACCGACATACTCATCGAGATTGAAGGTTGTCACCTTCGAAAAATCTAACCCCTCTTCTTTGTGCATCCGAATGAGCTCTTTGTACAATCCCAATGGGGTGCCTCCTGTTGCAAATCCCAACACGCAATTTGGTTTGCGCCGAACCAGATCGGCCACCATCTTGGCAGCCTCCTTGCTCATTTCATCGTAATTCTCCTTGATGATGACTAACATAGCTGTTACCTCCAATTAAATGAACGTTGCATAGTTCAAGATATGGTACTGAATCTAAGATTTATTTAAAGCTGCGGGCTTAGTTTCCGCATTGCAAAAGCGTAAAAGTGGGGATATACAAATTAGCTCTAAAGCGCGTTCCCATGTCAAAAATTTAAATCATCCATTAGCCTGGTAAACACTTTTTCCAATGGATCGATACAGAAGAATAAGATCCTCCTTGGACAATGGCAAAAATGAACTAGCGGTTGGAACAACATCAATTTTACAGTTGGGGCATATTTCAGAAGAGAATCAGAATGGGCCGGTGGCGTTCTGATCGAAATTAGCACCATCATTGCGCTTGCACCGCTGTCACCGCTGTCACCCCTACGATGTCCTCCACACTGGCGCCTCTGGAAAGATCGCTAACTGGCTTGGCGAACCCCTGCAAAAACGGACCAAACGCCTTGGCCTTGCCTAAATATTGAACCAATTTGTAAGCAATATTGCCTGAATTGAGGTCTGGAAATATGAGCACATTGCATTGCCCTGCTACGGGGCTTTCTTTGACTTTTTTTTGGGCGACCCTGGGTACGATCGCAGCATCGGCCTGGAGCTCGCCATCGATGGCAAGTTCGGGCGCCATCTGCCGGGCCAATTCTGTCGCCCGAATCACCTTATCCGCCTCCTCATGGCTGGCACTTCCCTTGGTTGAAAACGACAACATGGCAATCTTCGGTTCAATTTGCAGCAGCCGCCGAACATTTCGTCCTGTTACTATGGCAATTTCAGCTAATTGTTCGGCTGTCGGCTTTATGGTCACTGCACAATCAGCAAAGACAAAGATCTTATCCCTCTCACCGAGAAATTCTGGAACAACCATGATGAATAACGATGATGGATTAGAGACTCCGGGAGCAAAACCGACTGTCAAGCTGGCTGCTTGAATGACTGAGGCCGTGGCATGGGCCACCCCACAAACGACCCCATCCGCATCGCCCTGGGCAACCATCATCGCACCGAAAAGCAGCGGCTTTTTCAGAAGTTTTTCGGCGATCTTTTCGGTGACATTGTCCCGCTGGGCACAATATCGAGCCACATAGTCACCAAATTGCGGAGAATCCACTGGGGATATAACATTAACGCCGTCCAAATTGATGCCCAATTGCCGGCTTTGTTCGCGCACGGCCGAATCATCGCCGATGAGAATGGGATGGGCAATGTGTCGTTGCAAGATCAGCTCTGCTGTCTTCAAAATTCGCTCATCATTTGATTCTGGAAAGACAATCCGTTTGGGCTGTAAAGAGGCCCGCTGAATGAAGTATTCCATCAATTCCATAGTTCATTCCTCTGCTGCCACGGTTCATGAAAGATATTATTCGTTGCTCATGTCGAAACGGAATGGCTGATTGGATCATTGAAAGCGCGAATGTAAAAAAAAAATTTTTCAAATTCAATATCTTTTTCAATATTTTTCTGGTGAAATCATGATGATAGTGGGGCGAATAACAAAACAGGGATGCCAAATGGGGCATCCCTTTTGAGACAAGGACAATCGCGGTTGTAGCGCATGAACCTCCGCAAGGCCATAAGAGGTATCAGCTGGCGATCCCAGCGGCCTCCTCCAACATCGCTGTGGTAACGGATTTGGGCCGCTCGATCGGATAACCGAGTGCGCGATCCCAAATGATATTTGCGCAAACTCCCAACGCTCGACCAATGCCGAACAATACCGTATAAAAATCATATTCCTTCAGACCATAGTACCACTGGATGACGCCGGACTGGGCATCGACGTTCGGCCATGGGTTCTTGGCTTTGCCTTGTTCCAACAAGATCGGCGGAACGACTTTGAACAATAGGTCGACGTACTTGAATAATGGGTCATCAGGCAGATGCTTGAGGCAAAATTCGCGCTGTGCCATATAGCGCGGATCGGTCTTGCGGAGCACTGCATGGCCGAATCCTGGGATCACTTGACCAGCCTTCAGCGTATCCCACACAAATTTCTTCATCTCTTCTTCTGTCGGGATCCTCCCTCCCATTTTGTCCATAACACCCTGGATCCAGCGCAAGACTTCTTCGTTTGCCAGACCATGAAGCGGTCCAGCCAGGCCATTGATCATGCCCGATATAGAATAATAAATATCAGATAAGGCGCTAGCAATCAGATGCCCAGTGTGCGCGCTCACATTGCCGCTCTCATGATCGCTGTGCAGAATAAAATAGAGTCGGGACACATCATCATACGGCTTCTTGATCCCCATCATGTGCGCGAAATTGCCACCCATGTCCAAATTTGGATCCGGCTCAATGATGTCGCCATTCTTATATTTCCACCGATAGATGAACGCCCCCAATTGTGGGAGCTTCGCCAATAGGTTCAGCGCATCCTCGTATGTCGGATCCCAATAATCCAGCTTCTTCAATCCGCCCGCCCGATATTGCTTGGCAAACACTGACTCTCGTTGCATGGCGACAATCCCGGCAGAGAACATCGCCATTGGATGCGAATCCTTGGGCAATGTCTTCAACATATCGAACACATATTTCGGCACCGTTTGACGCTTCTTGAATTCATTTGCGACCTCATCTACCTCAGCTTGGGTGGGAATATCACCCGTGAGAAGCAAATAGAACAGGCCTTCCACGTAAGGCATTTCACAACCAGGCACCTTGGGCAATTTCTCCAAAACTTCTGGAATCGTATAATTGCGAAATCGAATTCCTTCATGAGGATCCAAATATGAGATGTCAGTTACCAGACATTTGATATCTCGCATGCCACCAATGCATTGTTCAATGGTCACTTCATCGATCTTCACATGGCCAAATTCTTTAAGCAGACGGGTCGTCCTGGGTCGCCATGCCTCGATCTTTTCCTTCAATTTCTCTTTCAGTGTCGCCATAATGCCTCCTCCTCAATTAAGATTCGAATGATAAAGCTGGACATTTATTTGAAACAGAAACAAAACGCTCAACTTCAACCTGCAGGAAATATCAACTCACTTTATTGAAACCACCATCTTCTAATCCGAATTTTTCTGTGGATGATTCGAGTTCTCCAACATCCAAAATGCTAAGGTAATGCTTTTCATTCCAGCCAATGCAAAGCGCGATATTGACTGATAAGCTATTTAATAGATGCCAATCTGGCAGGGGCCAAATCACCCGATTTCTATCTTTTTACACTCGAATAGATTCTCCCAATTATTGATCCATTTCAAACGGTGACCTGCAATTGCGGATCAATCAATGGGAATTTTCGTCCCATATTTGATGGTTGAGAGCACAACGCTGCTCTTGATCCGACTGATCG
The DNA here is from genome assembly GCA_034506395.1 of candidate division KSB1 bacterium. NCBI lineage: Bacteria > Pseudomonadati > Candidatus Zhuqueibacterota bacterium. The sequence goes on from JAPDPQ010000004.1 coordinate 276,369, forward strand.
CCGGAATAGTGGCCAGCTTTTTCAGCAAGAATTGCTCATATTCCTGGATGTCCTTGACGACAACTTTGATTAAGTAGTCCTCCTCGCCAGAGATATGATAGATTTCTAATACCTCGGGAAATTTGTTGAGTTCTTGATTGACCTGATCGAAAGATTTGACGCGATGACGAGCGACAGTAAGCGAGACAAAGACGATGGTCGCCTTGTCGACCTTTTTGGGATCGACCAGGGCGACATATTGCTTGATGACACCATTGCGTTCTAATTTTTTGACGCGTTCCAGCATGGGGGGAGGTGAAAGCCCAACTTCTGCGGCAAGATTGGCGTTGGTAATTCTTCCTCGTTCTTGAAGGATATTGAGTATCTTTTTATCGATCTCATCGAACTTATTCATGATCCCTCCGCCACTTTTTACAACAATAATGTAATAAAAAACCACAAAAATGTCAAGCATTAATTCGGCCAATTCAAAATATCTTTGAACAAAATTATTTTAACCAGCGGCTTGCTGGAATTTTATTAGGAAATGAGCATGGCAATAAGAAACATACTTGGTGAAATTCAGATTAAATTTGTGGTTGAAATCTTCAAGATTCACAGTATTTCAGATGAATGATGTTGCCTCAATATTCTTAGCATCGAAACACCCAATTTAACCACTTAACTGACTTAACCTACTCAACTGCGCCACAAAAATTGCTTGCTTTTATTGAAAAATCTCTTAAATTTAATTTTAAGATGAAATCTACGACTCAAATGAGGATCGGGCTGGCGGAACAGAGGCGGATTGCGGCGCTATTGCGGTATGAACGTCAGCTCTGGAGCACGGGTAAGCGATTTCTGGCTGGAGTTGATGAGGCGGGCCGCGGCCCTCTTGCGGGACCAGTGGTTGCCGCTGCAGTAATCTTCCCACCCGATGTTTTTATCCCTGGAATAAATGATTCAAAGAAGCTTTCGCCAGCGCTGAGAGAGCAACTTTACCGACCAATCACCCAATCGGCCATCTCGATCGGCATCGCCTGGTGCGATCATCAAACGATCGACCAAATGAATATCCTTCAGGCCACCTATCGCGCCATGAGACAGGCGATCGCCCAACTGAACCCCCAACCTGAGCACGTATTGGTCGATGGCCGATCAGTCCCCGAGCTAAACTTCTCCCAGACCGCGATCGTTGGTGGGGATGGCAAATGCTTTTCCATCGCGGCCGCCTCCATCATCGCCAAGGTCACCCGGGATCGCTTGATGCTGGAATACGATCGGCTGTTTCCCCAATATGGCTTTGCGCAGCACAAAGGCTATCCAACGAAAAAGCATATTCAAGCCATTATCGAATACGGCTATTGTCCCATTCACCGAACGACGTTTAAAATCAAAAACCTGGAATCGTATGGCTAAAATTACGCAAGTGTCCGATCAATTAGGCTCAGAAACCATCTTTGTGCTCGTTACCACAATCGTAGCAGAGTTCATTGGTATCTGTCTTAAAACCACTGTATTTTGGAAACAAAAGTCATTCCGAACGGAGTGAGGAATCTTTTTTTTCACAAATACTGAACCTAAAGATTTCTCACCGCTAACTGGCCTCTGGCGTCAACCTAAGCTCAAAAATGTTAAAACCGTTAAAACGGTTATTAATAGTAATACGAGTTTATCATTGACGCCCGAATTAATTCGGGCGTCAATTAAACAGAGTTGCTGACCGCTTTAGCGGTCTCTGAGAAAAAAATATCTTATGTGGACGCTAATAGGCATTTGCTGGATGGCCCAGAATAATATTCCTCTCTTAGGTTGACGCTTATGGCGAACTGGCCGGTCGAAATGACAACTGCTTGATGTATTGGCAGGCACTGATTTAGAAAAGTCAACAAAAATAAGATGGATAATCAAAATTCTAAAGAGAAACAGCCCTCGGTTGGCAAATTGGGCGAGAACCTAGCCGCCAAATTTCTCGAAGATAAGGGCTATCATATTCTGGAACGTAACTACCGCTACGGCCACGGCGAGCTGGACATCATCGCTGAAAAAGATGGCATGCTGATTTTCATCGAGGTGAAGACCAAAAAGCACGGGGATTTCGGCGATCCCATTCATTGGATCACTCGCGGAAAACAAAAGCAGATGGGCCGCATTGCCAGAGGGTATCTTTACGAGCGCAATATCACCGATCGCGACTGCCGCTTCGATGTCGTTTTGGTCACCTGGGAGCATGGATTGTGGAAGATCGATCTGATTGAGAATGCGTTCTGGCTGTGATGGAGTTCAGGCGTCAGCCTTTTAATCATTTGACCAGATCAACAGGATTAAACAGGATGAAATACTGGAGTTCAGGCGTAGGCTTTTTCTCTTTCAGATAAGTTAAGTTTAATTATAAATCATGAGCTTCAAAATTTATGAGAGGAGGCAAAATGTCCAAAACAATGTTTATTATCACAAGCCTTTCTCTATTGGGCTTATTAATAATCAGCGTTTATTATTTCATTCGTTCTAAAAACATTCGTCGCTTTTTTGCACATTTATTTATCCTGGCAATTGGCTTTGCATTCATTTATTTTTTCTTTTATGTGCCTCAAATGCCTACTGGCAGAGGCGATTCAGCTAATGATATTTATTTTGTGATCGTACTTTACTTTTTCATGCTATTGGGAATGCTCGCTCAATACATTTATTCGAGATTAGAACAAGCAGCACCACAACGGAAAAAGTTCGAGTGGGGGCTTTTTGTTGCTCCAATTTTCGCCTCGCCGGTTGTGTTCATTCCGCTGCTTTCGGCTCTTCAAAATGCTGATATTGATCTGAAAAATTTGACTACTACCAAATTGATGGTATTCTTCGTGGCCTTTGAAAATGGCTTTTTTTGGAAGGAATATTTTGACCATCGCCGTCAATCCATAAGCGAGGGCAAAGATGAAAAATAAAACGCGCTGGCTATTGTTGCTTGCCTTATTATTAAGCATCATAGCTTATATTTTGCAGTCAGCCTATTCACAGTCTGACATTCAAAACGAACGGTTGAGTGATGGTGTAGAACGCTGGTACCGAACCTCATCTTCCGCTGATCGTCCCTGGTTTTTTCAGCAATTACAAAATATCTTTAGTGTGATTCAGCCCTCGAAAGAACTTCCTTTTGGCAGAAGCGTGGCCTTACTAGTAGGCGTGAGCGAGTATCACTATCTCACACCATCACTGCCATTCGTCAAAAATGATATCAGGGATATGAGGGAATTTCTTTTAACCAAAGGTGGTTTTGACGAGGTCTATATTGCTACTGAAAAAATTGTAAACCGTGATCTCATTGAACACTATATCGTCAACGTCTTCTTCAAAAAGCTAAGTAATAGGGATCGATTTTTGTTTTATTATGCGGGACATGGGGATGATGCTGGCGGAAATACGGGCTACATGCAGTTTTATGGCGCCAGACCCAAAAACTTTGTTGGCTCCCAGGTATTAAAAATTAAAGATGCCGAAACCTGGTGCAGTGAGACTTCTATTAAGCATCTCTTGTTTATTTTCGACTGTTGTGCTTCAGGCTTGGCATTTACCCCACGAGGTGGCGATGATAATGTCCAGCAGCTACTATCGACATTGAGCGGTAACGGCAGCCGTGCCATTATCACTGCTGGCACCGCCGACGAACAAACGTTTGAAGTGCCGAGGCCTGGTGGCAAAGGCAACGGCGTTCTTACTCGGGCATTATTAGATGCTTTAGAACGAGGCTTAGCTGATAAGGGAAAAGATGGCTTTATTACAGTCGACGAAATATACGCTCACGTCAAAGACCAGGTCGCCTCGTTTTCAGCTCGTTACCAAAAACGCTTGACGCCCAGGCTCTGGACATTAGACCCAGCCGATTATCGCGGGACTTTCGTTTTCATCAACCCTGAGGCGCAAAAGCAAGGGATTATGCTGGCAGCCGATTATTCCAGCCGACTCGGAGCTGTCCCAGTTCCTCGTGGCGAAACCATAGCCACCTATGGTATCATTCAGCTTACTGCTTATATCAGTGGTGAAGTTTTTATTGATGGGGTCTTCGTCGAAAAAATTGAAAGCGGTGATAGTAAACAATATCGTGACATACGAACTGGTACACATAAAGTTGAGATCAGAACTGGAACACAAATTTATGCTCAAAATGTTACGGTCATGAAAGGCCAGGTGAATAATGTGACGATCCAACCACAACGGGTTGAACGTACACAGCAGGATCAAACGGCAGTTACGCCTCCCACAGAAAAAATCGTAAACGGCATGACCCTGGTCTTTATCCCTGGCGGCACCTTTGACATGGGCGATACCTTTGGCGATGGCGATGATGACGAAAAGCCAGTGCATTCCGTTACGGTGTCGGATTTTTATATGAGCCAGACCGAGGTCACCAATGCCCAATATGCTAATTTTTTGAAC